>CAZVOT010000224.1:0-1514 GCA_964628775.1 Candidatus Woesearchaeota archaeon | reverse complement strand
GGTGAACATGGGGCTGAGATTTCTATTGGACCAATTCAAAATGTCAGCAAAATTGATTATCAGCGCGTGCTTTTCCATGAAGTAGGAGAGTGTTATTTTATACGGAAATTGGATATTGATAAAGCAGTGGAGCGGGAAGAAATGCGAGCAAAAATTGAAGCCTCGCCACACTTTAATAAGCTTAGTTATGTGGAAAAAAACGAGGCAATGAAAGAGGGACATGATATTAGAGCACAGCATCACTTTGCAGAAAGATTTGCCGAGTATTGTTTGGCGATACTAACTAAAGATTCTAGTTGGATAAATGATTTAAGACAATGGTTTCCTGAGCAAATGAAAACTCTTGACAAAATGATCGGCAAAGAATAGTATTAGGGTAAAGAGAAATTTTTCTTTACCCTAATTTTTATTATTAAACATGATTACTAAAATTGAAATTGAAAAACGAAGATATCGTTATCGTCTGTTGATAGTGCCCGAAGAGTATGAGGAATGTGTCTGCGGGAGACCATATTTTTATTTGGCATCCCTAAAAAAATGTCCTAAATGCGGGGGAAAATTGATTTTTTATGGAGATTTGGTCAACGAAGTGATTCATTTCTTCTATCATCCTCTTATTTTTGTTTTTGGCTATCCTCCTCCTTTTTCTATACCTGATTCTTCATATGCAGAAAAAATGTTATATTTAGGGAAAGAGAGGATAGGGAGAAAAAAGATAGACGAGAATTATGAAAAAGACAAAATCAAGGAAATATTTTTAAAAAATGAAGAAAAAAAATATCTTCCAGATATAATAGTCTTTTTAAAATTATTTTTTAAAGAACTTGAGGGAAAATATCGGATTATCCAGGAAAAAGAGAAAAATAATAAGTTGTCAGAGAAAAATCCTTTTGAAAATTTAATTTTTAAACAAATTGAATATAATCAAGCGCTTCAAGCAGATATGAGATTTTTTGATTCATTCCCCGTAAAGAGTATTCCCAAAGAGCGGATATTGAAGGATCTGCAAAATCTTTCGTACCGCAAACGTGAGACAGAGATGATCACATACTCTTTTGATCATCCAATTGAGGAAATAGGAAGAAAATTTGAAATGAATCGAGAGAGAATACATCAAATTATTAGGCCTCTATTTCTTGAATTATATCAAAATACAAAGGAGTATAAAGATTACAAAAAACTGGAAGAAAAGCATGAAAAAGCTGCGGTCAAATGCGTAGAAGCAGTAAAGCGATACTACGAAAGTATAAAGGAAAAGGCAAAGAAGATTAATCAGGCTATTGATTAAAAAATATTTTAGCAAAGTCATGCAAAATCTTTAAAAAATTGACAAATTCGTAAAAAAGCATAGATTTAGTATCAGATCTTTAAAAATTAAATAAAGGAGGGGAAAAAGATGAAAACGATAGAGAAAGTTAAAGAACTTGAGAGAATTCTCGGTGTTACATTCCCAGGTGCGTATGTGAAGTTTCTTAATGAGAGGGGCTCGGCGATTGTAGATGGATTTAGAGTGG
>CAZVOT010000223.1:0-1520 GCA_964628775.1 Candidatus Woesearchaeota archaeon | reverse complement strand
AAAAACGGGTTGATTATGGTTTTAGAATAAATGGAATACCAAAATTCTTCTTGGAAGCAAAAGCTCTTAAAGAAGATTTGGATAATCTTAAATTTGTTGAGCAAGCAATAAATTATGCTTGGCATAAAGGATGTACTTGGGCTGTTCTAACAGATTTTGAAAGCGTTAAAATATATAATGCTGAATGGAAAACTGCTGATACTTGGCAGTCTCATTTTATGTCAATTTCATGTAAAGAATTTTTAGATAGAATTGATGACTTGATGTTATTGTCTAAAGAAGGTTTTGAAAATGAATTATTAAATAAACAAGCTGAAAAATATGGGAAAAAAATGAAGAAAACGCCTGTAGACAAACAACTCTTAAACGACTTTACTATATTCAGAGAGTTACTTTCGAAAAACATAACAAAACTTAATCAAAACAAAGACATTAGCGAAGAAGAATTAGACGAGTCTGTGCAAAGGATTTTAGATAGACTTATTTTCATTAGAAATTGTGAAGATAGAGAACTTGAGGAAAAAACGTTAATTTCAAACTTAAGAGATTGGGAAAGTAAAGGTACAGGTCAACTGGTAAAACACCTAAGAGGAGTATTTAGATATTTTGACCAACAATATAACAGCAAAATTTTTGCAGAGCACCTCTGTGATGATTTAGAAATGAGTGATGGGGTTTTATATGAGATTATAGAGGGTCTATATTACACAAAAGACAAATCTGTTTTTTATGATTTTTCTGCTATTGAAGCAGATGTTTTAGGTAATATTTATGAACAATATTTAGGGCATATCCTCAAAAAAAGTGAAAAAAGAGCTAAAATAACGAAAAACAAGACTCATAGAAAGGAACAAGGAATATATTATACACCAACTTATATTGTTGAATACATCGTTAAAAATACAGTAGGAGAGTTGCTCAAAGATAAAAAATTAAATCCAGATGAAATAAAAATACTTGACCCAGCATGCGGTTCTGGTTCTTTTCTAATTAAAACCTTCGATGTAATGAACGAACATTATCTCAAAAAAGATAAAAATTATACACAAACACAATTGGATTTGAAAACTGCTGGTACATTTACAAGAAAGGTAAAGATATTGCAGAACAATATTTTCGGGGTTGATTTGGATAAACAGGCTGTTGAAATAGCACAACTTAATCTTTTATTGAAAATTGCTGAAAAGGGAAAAAGGTTGCCATTGCTTCAGCAAAATATCAAATGTGGAAATTCTTTAATAGATGATAAAAATGTTGTTGGTGATAAGGCATTCGAATGGGAAGAAGAATTTAAAAAGATAATGAAAGATGGTGGTTTTGATGTTGTAATAGGAAATCCTCCATGGAGTGCCAAAATACCTTCTAAATTTAATAAAGTGTTATCTAAAAAATACAATTTAAGCGAAAAAAATGTCAATATATGTGCATTATTTATTTTGGAAGCACTTAAAAAACTTAAATCAAATGGTATTTTTTGTTTTCTTCTACCAAAAGTAGTTATTAAAAATAAAACTTATTAT
>CAZVOT010000222.1:0-1525 GCA_964628775.1 Candidatus Woesearchaeota archaeon | reverse complement strand
AGATAAGATTGGTGAAAAGAAAGCAAAGATTATATTTGATATATTAAATAAAAGTAAAGATGAAAAAAATGCAGATTTGACACAAGATAAAAAGGGAAACCAAGAAGAAAACAATAAATAAATTTAAATCAAATCAGTTTCTCTAGGAGAATTATAATTAGGAAAATTTGTATTTAAATCTGGTTTTAATTTTGCAATTTCTGTATTACACCAATCAATCATTTTTTTGTAATAATCCTCTGTGCTTGCTGTTGCATTTTGTGGATTTGTCAATATGCCCAATTGCAATTGAATTGTATCGGCCATCACCATATTCCCTACTTCTTTAGAGTGTTTTAAGGTCTCTAAAAGTTCTTTCTTCATTTGCTCTTTATCTCTTTTCATTGCCTCTGTTTCTTTAGGAGGTTCTATTTCATCTAACTGCATTTGAGTTGCATTAATCATATCATTATCGGCACATTTTTTGTAATAATCTAATTGCTCTTTTAATTCAGCTTTTCTTTTTTCTTTTTCTTTTTTATCTTCAATGGATTCAATTTTTACAGTTTTGGGGTTTTCTTTTGATTCTTTTAATTTCTGTTCATACTCTTTTTTTGAATTTAAAAGAGAATAATACTGTTCAATAACAAATCTATTTTTTACTATTGCTCTAGCTCTTGGATCTATTAAATCACCATTATCAGAATAAATATTATTGTTTCTAACTGTAATCTTACTTGTTATAATAAAATCTTTTGGTGTTACTTTTGGAAGGTTAGGAATTGCAATTTTTCCATTACTTTTATTTTTAACTGAGTTTCCTGTTCCAAAAACAACAATAGATTTATCTTTACAAAATTCAATATAAGTGTTTATTTCATCACAGATTTTTGATGATCTTGAACCTGCTTTTGCATTATACATTGCAACAACATTTGCTGGCATTTTAGCAATTACTTTATCTTGTATATTTTCAATCATTTTTGATGAATGCAAAAACTCAATATCAGGATAACCAGAAGGCAATTTCAAAAGAGTATTCACATTTTTATTTTTATCTAAAAAAATTATTTGGAATATGCCTTTAATAAATGAGCAGGATACAAAATTATATTCAATAACTGTTGATGAACTATTTTTTTTAATTATCTCTGGAACTTGTGATGGATCCATAAATGCTGGTGCTGGGTGTGATTCTTTTTTTGTTAAATTTAATTCTAATTCTGAATTTGGGCAAACGAATACTTCTCTTTTATAATCATCATTAGCAATAAAATCATTAATTTTAACACAGGAATCTAAACCTGTTTCAATTACATCTTTATTTTCCAAAATAAAAACAGAATCATTTGGATTTAGAAGTGTAGCACCCATCCCAAAGCCCTTATTCAATGGTGGAATAGCACTTTCAGGAAGTAATATTCTTTGCCCTCTTCGTTTAACATAAGCCTTGCCAAAAGTTTTAAAAATTGGGGAAGTTATAGATGTATTTTTTGCTACTGACAAAAAAGAAAAATAATGTTTTTTTAATAATTCTATTTTGTCT
>CAZVOT010000221.1:0-1538 GCA_964628775.1 Candidatus Woesearchaeota archaeon | reverse complement strand
TAAAATGGGGTCAACTCTATTTTTAAGAAATAAGAATAAGAGATTTTATTAGATTATTGACGTCGGACGTCGATAGACGCTTCTGGTATTGACACTGATTTTGAAAGGACTAAAATACAAATATATGACTACAATTACTATTCCTAAAAAATTAACCAAAGGCGAAGAACTTATTGTTATCCCTCGAAAAGAATATGAGAATTTTTTACGTATTTCAAAGAAAATAGCTGAGGGCCAGGAATGGTTTTGGACTAAAGAATGGCAGGAAAAAGAAAAAGAAGCTGATTGGGATATTCGATTAAGAAAACTCAGTCATCCTTATAAAACGAAGAAGGAGCTCCGAACCGCTTTGAATAAATTGAAAAGATAAAAACATGCAAATCCGTTTTACTAAATCTTTTAAAAAGGATTACAAAAATCTTCCTCTCGAAATTCAAAAGCGTTTGGATAAACAACTTACTTTTCTTTTAGAAAATTTTCAACATCCCTCTTTAAGAATTAAAAAGATAGAGAGTTATTTTTATATTTGGGAGGGACGTATTAGTAAATCTTACCGGTTCACTTTTCAGATTATAGATGATATTTATCTTATCAGGCGAACTGGCACCCATGATATTCTTAAAAATCCTTAATTTTACTAAAGGGGCTGAGTAGAATACTCCAACGTGGGGACAGTCCCTCTTTTTCTTCGCTATTTAAGCCTTTGTAGAAGAGGGTTTTGAAGCGAATTTTTAAATTTAGAACTATTTTTACTACCTTACTAAATTACTAATCTTTACTAATCGTACTAATATTTTAGTTGAAGGTGTTCGGAAGCCGAGCTTCCGAATTTTCGCTTTTCCACTTCCATATTTTTTTTATTAAGATAAAATATACAATATGACGATATCATTACTATTTTGAAAAAAATAGGATTTAAAATTAATAATTAAAACTTATGGAAAATAAAACTACAATTCCTCAACTCAATTTAAAGGTTTTTGAAGAGGCTAGAGAGGCAGTATTAAAAATAAAGACTTTAAGGCGATTATTAACTTCGGCTGATTTAGAAACTCTTGAAATACTTCTAGACAAAAAAACCATTGATTCTCTTTCACGAAGCTTGGAAGAGGCGAAAAGAGGTAAAGTTGAACCAATCGAAAAGATTATCTAAAAAATAATGTATAAAATTTTTATTACTTCTTCAGCAAAAAAAGCCGCTAAGAAATTACCTAAAATAGTCAGATTTAAAGCGATCGAAGTATCCCAAAAATTAGTAAATACTCCATTTTTAGGTGAAAAACTTTCAGGCTCTCTTTATTTTTTACATTCATTACATTTTAAAGTTGGTGGAAAAGAGTATCGTCTTGCTTATACTATTGACCAAGAGAAAAAAATAATTTTTGTACATCTCGTTCAGATTCGCGAAGGATTTTATCAGCGTTTAAAACGTTTATTCCGATAATTTGAAGTCCTTGTGGAGGGCCGAGAAAATGGGGTCTAGAAAATGGGGTCAACTCTATTTTTAAGAAATAAGAATAAGAGATTTTATTAGATTA
>CAZVOT010000220.1:0-1539 GCA_964628775.1 Candidatus Woesearchaeota archaeon | reverse complement strand
TATTTCTAAAAAAATAAAAAAAATAGTTAAAGGAACCCAGAAATCAACAATTTTATCCAAAGATATCGATAATGAGTTGCTCTACCTTTTTGGTTTGATTGCTTCTGATGGTTGCATTTCTAGAAATAAAAAGAATAAGAGACCTAGTTATAAATTAAGATTTGATAACACTAATAAATTGTTGATTGATAATTCTATGAAAATACTTAAAAAAAGGTTGCCAGATACCAAAATAAACTGTGAAAAAATAGATAATCTTTACAGGGTTTATGCATATAATTTCTTACTTGCATATTTAGGTAATTATCTGGGATTAAAGGGATTAAATAGAAAAAAAGATGATTTAAGACCAATATTTAAATTACCGAAATCTTTTATTTCATCTTTTATCTCAGGATTTTTTGATGGAGATGGAAGTGCAGTAATTAGTAATAAATCCCGAAAATCAAGAATAAGTTTAGAATTTTCAATAAAAGAATTTCATACTGCTAAGATCATTCAACTTCTTTTGAAGAGATTAGGAATTTTAAGTAAAATAATGGCATCAAAAAATGTGAGTACTTTTGGAACAAAAATAATGCATACTGTAAGAATAACTACATCATATGATATTTATAAATTTATAAATATTGTTAAAATAAATCATCCGCAGAAGAATAAAAAATTCAAGATTATAAAAAATCTTCTTAAATCAAATGTTAGAGATATAGGGAGATTTTATCAGGCTCCTTTAATATGTGGAAAATTATTGAAAGAGATCAGGCTTAAAAACGGCTTAAAATTAAAAGATTTCAAAAATTCCACATACTTAAGTATGATCGAAAATGGAAAAAGGGTTGAAAAATACAGTATAGAAAAAATATGTAAAGAATTTGGAAAATTATTAGGAAATACTAGCGAAATCCAAAAAATAAAAAGTCTAATATCACATGATTCATATCTTGATCCTGTAAAAAATATAAATGAAATAAAAACCAATGAAAAATTTGTCTATAACTTTACAGTTTCGGAAACTAATAAGTATATTCCTGAAGGGGCATTTGTAGTGAGTAATTGCAATGGTTGTACTTTAGAGGTGTTTGCCTGTTTTAATCCAAGATATGATGTTACCAGATTTGGAATAGAACACAAATCAAGTGCAAAACATGCAGATGTATTATTAGTTACAGGAATAGTAACCCAGAGAGTAAAGAAAAGATTATTGAAGGTTTATGAACAATTGGCTGAACCAAAAAGAGTGATTGCAGTAGGTGCGTGTGCAATCTCAGGAGGGGTATTTAAAAATACCCATGCATTTGCAGGTCCATTGGATAAAGTAATTCCAGTAGATATGTATGTTCCAGGATGTCCTCCCAGGCCAGAAAGTATTATTGATGCTATAATAAAGGTGTTGGAAAAATGATTAAGGTATCGGATCAAATTAGAAATTTAAAAGCAGGAAGATTGGTTTCTATTGCAGCAGTAAAAACAGGAGATAATCTTAAGTTGTATTACCATTTCTCAAGAGATAATGAAAAAGAAATTGGTGAATTTATAATT
>CAZVOT010000219.1:0-1542 GCA_964628775.1 Candidatus Woesearchaeota archaeon | reverse complement strand
GATTTGCCGTAAAGAGCCATGTTCCTGGCTATATCAAACTGCTCACTTTCATCATCTACAATAATGAACTCATGCCGTACAACAAATACATTAATCATTGAAAACAGCAGCAATGAAAAAAGAAGAAATAAAACTGCAGTTTTGCTTATTTTTTTAAATTCTTTGGCAAGTTCTCTATAGTTTACAATTACACAGATGATAAAAAACAGGAAATATGCAATCATTAAGTAGAATTCAGAATTTATCATCAAAATTTCAAAAAAATCCGTCATTTTTACCTCCATGCTCCCCCATGAATATTACTTGAAAGTATGGTTGTGTATGCTTCGCAAGGCGTCCAGCACCCCGGACACTGTCTCATTTTTATCTTCGCAAATGCATCTTTTGATTTTTTTGAACTAAGAATGCTTTCTAAGTCATATTCCTCTATCCGAAGATTACCCAGTTTCTTATTAAATATTATGCACGGATACACATTTCCAAAGGGATCAATAAAAACAGAATCTTTTATTGAAGTGCATACCCGCTTAACTTTTCCATTCATTATATAATCATTACATTCTTTCAGATATTCTCTTGCAATAATTGAGAAAGGATTAGGTCGTATTGGAAGTATCTCCATAAATTTTCTAATCTCATACATTGCAGTATGATTTAATTTTTCATTTTTCTTGCCGTAATAATGTTTTGATGAATTAACAATCCCAATCGAAAAATCTTCTGCCTTCACATATGGCAATCTTTTTTTTACTGCATTTATGGTATTTATTAGCTCATCAGAATTTTCTTTTGAAATTACAAACTCAAAAAAAACATTAAGCCGATTGTCATTTATTCCTTTAAGAAGCTCAAACGTCCTAACAGCTTTTTCAAACCCCCTGGTTATTCCGCGGATTCTAACATCACTTTCTGGCGTTCCGTTTAATGATACAGAGATTATCAGCCGGTTTGGATTCAATTCGAGAATTCTTCTAGTTTCTAGTTCTATCCACTTGGGCATAAGCCCGTTTGTTGGTATGTTAATTACAGCAAGATTTTTGCACTTTTTGATTATTGTCGATGCTATTTCCACTATATCTTTTCTTAAAAAAATCTCTCCCCCAGTTAATGACACCCAGTAAAAATCATTGTACTTATCTAAAATCCGAGAAATCTCATCTCTTGTTAGCTCATTTTGGCTTTTCTTTTTCCAGATGTTACATATTTTGCATCTTGAATTGCAACGGTATGTCAAGGCAAATATTAATTTGTAAGGTTTTATCTCTTTCTTAAAATTAGCTTCAACCAATCTTGAAAAAAATTTTAGCTCTTTTCTCATTGTTCTTGCTGTAATTATATTAACATTGTGAACTATAAATTTCTACACGCAAGAAATCTTGGAGATTCAAAGAAATGCTTTGCATTTCTTGAACAAGAAATTCCTTTGGACTTTCTTTGTTTCTTTGTGATTTAGTGCGTGAGGTGGATGGTTCATATTTATTTACTTCTAAAATCATAAAAATCCGCTGAGAGCGTCCTACTCCGGACTAAAGTCCGGAGTTT
>CAZVOT010000218.1:0-1548 GCA_964628775.1 Candidatus Woesearchaeota archaeon | reverse complement strand
GATTATGTAAGAGGACAAGGAATACCCTCAGTCTCTGACTGAGGGATATTTATAATTCAGAGAATACAATCCTGTTTTAGCTGCTTTAGCTTTTTTCTTTTTAAGAAGGTCTAATTTAACTAAATCTTCTAGTCTATAGAATGCTGTTGTATATGGCATTTTAGCTCTAGAAGATATTTCAGATGCAGTAAAAAATTTTTCAGGTTTCTTGATTAACTCGTTAAACATTTTGATTTGAGTAGATTTTTTATGTATTTAAGCTTTTGCATTGTAAAGAAATGGTTTATAATTAGTACTAATATGAATTAGTATTTCTATTGAGCAAGGCAGAAATCCTATTTCTTAAATCTATTTTCAATATCCTTTAAATCAAAGCAATAACAGTCTGCTTTTTTCTTAAAACTCTTTGCAAATATCGCATATTGTTCCTTTCTATTATCGTTATTCCAATCAACATATTTTGCCTTTTCTTTTAGCTCTGCTAGAACTTGGGGTGCATTTACATTGTCTTTCCATTTGCATTCTGCAAACAAAATTTCTTTCTTTTCTTCATTTAGCGCAACTATATCGATTTCAACTTCTTTTCTAATATTGTTTTCCCTGTAGTGACCCCACCATCTTCCTATCTTTTGAAAATCAAGATTTTTTGAAATAATTTCTTCTCTTATAAGCTTCTCAAATGTTTTACTAACAAAAATATTGAATTTATTTCTTAATTCTATTTCTGCATTTTTAATTTTACCTATCATAATATCAGATTTGTACGGTTCGCAAAAAGAGAACCAAAAATTAAAGAAATTGTCATTTATAAAATATAACGCTTTTTTGCTCTTCTGCTCAGTTATTGGTATTTCTCTGCTTACAAATCCAAGATTTATTAACTTTTTTAAATATTTATCTAGGTCCTGAACTCTTATTTTTGATTTATTACTTATTTCAACTAATTTTGTTGATCCTGAAGCTATTGCAAGAAGTATGCTTTTATATATGTCAGGTTCTCTAAGCTCCTCTCTCAAAAGAAAATCAACTTCTTCGTACAGCTTACCTTCTTTACTCAATATTTGAGTTTTTATATTATTGTATATATCAAGTTCATCTGAGAATTTTATTAAATAAAATGGTACTCCGCCAAGAACAGAATAAAACTTTACGTTCTTTTCAAAATTATTTTTTGGGAAAAAATCTTTTAAATGCTCGAATGTAATTGGTAAAAGCTTAAGGTGGGCGCTTTTTCTTCCATATAAAGGACTTTTTCTACTTAGCACACCTTCTTCCATCATACTCATACTTGACCCACAAAAAATTAGCATAATATTTTTTTCTTTTAAAATTTCATCAATTATTACCTGAAAAATTGATGGGATTGAATCATCTTTTTCAACTAAATATGAAAATTCATCAAAAACAACTACAGTTTTTTCATGTATTTTTTTTGTAAGATATAAAAATATCTCTTCAGGATCAACTGTCTCTATGATAGGCTCAGATAAAAACTGAGAAATCGTTTTCTTAAAACGAATCATATTTCTTAAAGTCCCTCCTTTATCA
>CAZVOT010000217.1:0-1549 GCA_964628775.1 Candidatus Woesearchaeota archaeon | reverse complement strand
GTTTGAGTTTAATCTTGGAAAAATTGAAGCACCTTTTATGTTCTTTCCAATGAATAGAAAACATCCTGAATCATTTGAAGATTTAGTTTACGAAAAACCAGATAAATTCATTGGAGTATTAAAGATGGATGTTGATAATCTTGGTAAAATATTTACAGAGGGATTAGGACAAAAAACTCTTTCTTCTGTTGCCCACTTATCCAGTTTACTTTCTTTCTTTTTCAAAGGATGCATAAACTTCATAATCAATAAAGAAGAGTATGAAGATATTTTAGTAGTTTATTCAGGAGGAGATGACGTTTTAGTTGTTGGTTATTATGCAAAAACAATTGATTTTGCAAAAGAGTTTTATTCTAAATTTAGGGAATTTACATGCTTGAATGAAAAGATAACAATAAGTGCAGGAATATCTATTGTAAAACCACACTTTCCTTTTTCAAGGGCAGTTGAACTCGCTGAAAATGGACTTGATTCTGCTAAGAAAAAAGATTCTTTAAAAAATAAAATAAATATAATGGGAATAAATATGACTTGGGATTATCCAAATGAAAAAATAACTAATTTTGATGGTGTGGATACAGATAATAAAATCTGGAAAAATGAGTTTATCCTTACTTACTCTCTTTACAAAGAACTTGTTAAGTTAGTAACGACAGAAGATAAAAATGAGAAAATAAACAGAGGGTTTTTAGATAGAATGATAAATTCTGTTGAAGGTTTTGATAAAGTTCTAAATTCAAAAGAACTAGATGTTCCTGCAATATGGAGATTAAAATACCATCTAATTAGAAATTATGAAAAAGAACATTCTGAGATACATTCCATTGCAGAGATGATAGATAAAATAGTAAGACATAATATTGAAAATAAAGATGGAGAAAATTTCAGGAACATAATGCTCTTTGCACTTGCTGGAAAGCTTGCAGAGTTAAAAACAAAATCTGATGATAAAAACAAAAAAAATGAGGTGAATCAAAATGTGGAATGATAGAGGTTATTCCCAAAGAGGAAATCAAAATATACAAGGAGGAAATTTTTCTTCAAGGAACCAATCAAGACCTGAAGTTTCTTCAATGCCTCCAACTGAAGTAAATAAAATCGCAGAAGAAGCAATTTCCTGTAAAAATCCAAAAGATTTTATTGAATATGCTGATAAAGTAGCCAGATTATTTAAAAAAGAAGATGTTTCAACATCAACACTTAGAAATATTTATTCACAAGTTCTTGGAGTTCAGACACACAATGAAGAAAAAATCCTTCTGCTAAAACCAAAAATAGCATATTTACGAGGAAGAGATTTAATAAGTTCAGATGTTAAAAATATTTTTGATAAGATAATTGATAATCTTGTTGAAAATAAAGATGATACCAAAAAGAGCACTGAAAACTTCAAGAAATTCTTTGAAGCGGTTGTTGCTTACCAAAAATGCAATAGTAAGGAGGTAGATAGAAATGAGTAATAAACTAGAAAAAAAAATTATTTTGACAGGTAAAATAAAATTGCTTACAGGACTCCATATTGGAGGTTCAAAAGCGAATATGACTATAG
>CAZVOT010000216.1:0-1554 GCA_964628775.1 Candidatus Woesearchaeota archaeon | reverse complement strand
CTTCTACACAAAAGCTGCCGAACATTCGAAATTTAATTATGGTAAGAATTATAATATCAAAGAATTGAAGAAGCTTCTTAAGAAAAGAATAAAAAAAGAAGGCATGGTTTCTCTTGAAGTATTCTGGTATGATGTGCTTCTTCGTCTTATCTTTGTTCGGGGAGATAAACGAGTTTATATCACAAATGATTTAGATATTCCAGCAGGAAAGATAGTTAGGTTTTATCGTTGGAGATGGGACATTGAAGTGAGCTTCCGAGAAGAAAAGCAAAATTTAGGTTTGAAAATCCTTCCTTGCTGGAACGAGCAAGGAATAAGAAACCATATATTATTAGCTTTACTTGCTTTTGTTCTATCTCAACTAATTATTGATAAAGTTGAGGTTGTAAATGGAATTAAACTGATTAAGAGAAGAATTGTTAAAATCTTTGCCTACGTCAAAGACAAAATTCTCTGCTTCGTAGAGAATTTCAAATTTAAATGGGTATTTGAAATTAATTTTGAGTAACAGATCTCTTTTTGAAATTGAATTTCGCCTAGCGTAAGCTTTGTATAAGTTCACTAAATAGTGGTAAAATATATAAAGGACAGCGGTCTTTATATATAAAAATGTTAGAATTAAATAATTATGACAATAAAAACCTGAAAAGGGGAGAAAGAATACTGTTTATCGACAACTAATGCACAGTTGTTGATAAATCATTAACTGTGCATTTCTCATTACGGCTTCTCTTTCTCTAAAATTTTGAAGTTTTAGCCATTTTAAAAAGTAAAATTTAAGGAAATCACCTCCTTTATTCAGTTTGGATAATAAATAAAAAAAGGTGATTTCCCATGAAAATAAAAGTCATTCAAAATAAAAACTTTACTACTTCAAATGCTGGTTTGGCGATTTACGCTAAACTTTGGGATAAGTTTGGCTTATCCCAACTATTTGATTCGGCAATGCCGAAGCAGTCAGGAAATCCGTACGGCGCTATCATGCAGAATCTTTTCTTTAGGAATCTTATTGATGCTAATTCCATGAGTGCTTTGAGCGATGCTGATAAACAAGAGTATTTTCTTCAGCAGAATGCATCACTAGACCGAACAACTTATGGTCGGAATCTTAAGAAACTAAATGAAGTGGATAGGAGAAAAATATTGCTCAGGTTCAACAACAATTTCATCTCCAGAGACCGAATTGATGAAGACACAATTATGATTTATGACAGTTCTTGTATCCCAGCAGAAGGTAAAAAGTTTGAAAATACTAAAAAAGTTTATGATGCTTGTAATGAGACTATGGTTCAAGGCTATGCCTTGAATAAGCTTCTTCTCAAGACGAAGAAGAAGCTTGCTGTTATCAATTTTGACTTGCAAAATGATAGTAAAGATAAATTGATTAAGAAGTTTAAAATAGGAAGACGTCAATTTGGTATTGATAAAATTGTCTTTGATGCTGGACCAGAGAATACTGGTATAGAATTCTTCAAGAAACTTGATGTAGAAGAGTTCCTCTTCTACACAAAAGCTGCCGAACATTGGAAATTTAATTATGGTAAGAATTATAAT
>CAZVOT010000215.1:0-1557 GCA_964628775.1 Candidatus Woesearchaeota archaeon | reverse complement strand
GTATTTCTTATAGATCATTCAATAGATTATAACACTTTATTTAATATTCACGACAAAGTTTCCGAGAAATATCTTGACTTGTGGATAGGAGTTAACTGCCTTGACCTTGAACCAAATGAGGTTTTCAGTAAAATAGGTTCTAGAGTTGCAGGTGTTTGGACAGATAATGCAAGAATATGCGAAAATCAGGAGAAACAGATAGACGCTGATGAAATCGAAGCATGCCGCAGAAACAGCGGATTCAAAGGGTTATATTTTGGCGGAATTGCATTCAAATACCAGCGCGAAGTTAATAATTTGGAAAAATCTTGCATGATAGCAAAAAATTATATGGATGTCGTTACAACTTCCGGTCCTGGCACAGGAAAAACAGCCAAGATAGAAAAAATAACAAGAATGAAAAAAGCGCTTGGAGATTTCCCACTTGCAATCGCAAGTGGCATTACCCCAAAAAATGTTGAAAATTATCTTGACATTGCGGACTGCTTTTTGGTTGCAACAGGGATAAGTAAAAGTTTCACCGAATTTGACCCTATACTTGTCAAAGAGTTAGTTGATAAAGTAAGAGCCTACAAATAAAGATAAAACAGAAGAAGCCAAAAAGTTCAAATCTCTTGAATGAATTTTTAGTCACTCTGAAAGAGTAAAAAAGAAAGGTTTAAATATTCAATAACAGTAATTAAATTATGGATAGCCTAACATTGGATGAACATTCTAAGATAAAATTTTATCTTACAAATGAAGTTATGAACAGTATAAATAACACAAAAATGAAGAATGGTTATCTTTTTACATTTAAAAAAAATTATAATTATTATTCTTTGTTCAGCCTTGAATTTAATGTCTACAATGCACAATCAGTTGCAAGTCTTGGAAGCAGTAAAAATTTGGAGAAGTATAAAGATATTGAGGTAATACCTTATAATAAATCAAATAAAAAGGATAGCATAAAAAGGAAAACAAGAATATCTAATATTATATTGAGTAATGTAATGAGACAGGAGCTCAAAATAATGGATAAATTCATGAGCATAATGCCTGATGAACTGGCTCTATATGTAAGAAGCAAACTGCCCGGAAAAGATTACGATCACTATTTGCTTTTTGATATGTCCAACTCAATTATAAGATGCAATGAAAAGGGTATTGAAGATAAGGTGGACAAAGCAAACAAAGAAGAGTTAAAGAAATATATTAAAGAAAATTTAAAAGGGCATATGGAGATTATAAAAAAATTTGTAGATTATGGGGAAAAAGAAAAAATAATCAGGAACCCATCATTTTTTTATGTTTTAGAAACAGATTGATTAGGGCATAGCAGAGATAATTTCTACTTTTTCTACTATTATTATGCTAATTCTTACTCGCAAAAAAGGGGTTTATATAAAGTAGAACAAGAAAAAAACCTTAAGCCCGGTGACCTTATAGTTCAGAATGAAACAGGTGGAATTGGACATACTTCTATCATATTTGATATATGTGAAAACGAAAATGGATACCGTCTTTACCTTATAGTCCGCCTCGGCGGACAAGACCCCGCAAAAAATCTCCGTATAT
>CAZVOT010000214.1:0-1557 GCA_964628775.1 Candidatus Woesearchaeota archaeon | reverse complement strand
TTAGAAATTTTTCTCAGTTTGTCCGCTTGAACAACATCTGGATTTTTATAACTGCCTATCGGAACATTAAACTCTCCTTTAGAATTAACTCTGTATAATCCATTAAAACATGTTTTATTTAAATAAATAAATCTTGCAGCTTTCTTCAGATTATCAAAATCATTTGGATTTTGTTTTCTAATGGAATAATAATATTCCTTGCCTTGATTCACATGATTCTTTTTATGTTGCTCTAATTCACAAATAAGGATTTCAACATCATTTTTTATTACGTTATAAGCGTTTATTAACTCTTCATTCGTATCAGAAAGATAAACTTCTTTTGGTTTGAATGTTTGAATAATATAAAAGAATACGGCACCACTTCCGAGAAAAGGCTCAAAGTATCTATCTATTTTTTTAGGAAAAAATGGGATAAACTGATTTATTAATTGAACTTTACCGCCTGCCCATTTAATAAATCTTGGAATCTCAGTATTATTCATAAATTAGATTAAAATACACTTCCTTTAAAATGATTTCGTGAACTTGTCTATTGTCCTGTGGTTTTTTCCGGATTTAACGGATTTTCGGATGAATCTTTTTCCCATACAAAGATAATTTGATTAAAAATTCTTTTTAAGTATCCCCGTTCAATTTTTGAAAAAATGTGTGCTAATTCCTCATATTGTTGTTTCATGGGGGATAAAATGTTGTTATTATTACCATTAAACTCAAAAATAAATTCACATAAAAAATCAAGAATCTGATTTAAGTTATCAATGAAATCAGATTCAGAATAATTATCTCCATTACTCACATAAATTAAATCAGAATCCCCATCATAATACAGATTTGCGTGAGCAATCCTATTTCTAATTAATTTATTTTTATAAAAAATTGAATTTTTATCTTTATCTTCTTCTTTTGATATAAAACTTAACTTTTCAAGAGCAGCTATCAATATTCCCAGTTCTGGATGTTCACCTTCTTTGAATTTATCAACAAATGATTTGAATTGTCTTTCTTTCCTTTCTTTATTTATTTTTTCTAAAATTATCTCAGAGATATATTTGGTTACAAGCTCAATAACATTCAAATATATGAAAATTAAAAGAGATATTTTTATTATTCTACTTGGTTTTGATTTTTCAATTTCTTGCATTAAATTTTCAATATAAAAAAGATTTCCGGCAAAATCGAAGAAAAAATCAGGATCTTCTTTTTTTATTTTTATTATTTCCTGTATAAGTTTTTTATCTGCTTCATTAATTGTTCTTACTTTTGCTAATTTTTCAGATATAAAAACAAATGGATCTGAACTAAAATATTTTTCAAAATGACGATAAAAATGAGAAATAACTGCGGGATTTTTTGTAGCTATTGCGTTATCAAAAGCTTTTATTCCTTCATCATTTAATAGACATGCAGGAATCTTAACTCTTTTTTCTCTTTCAATTGTTTTAAAATAATACTCTGATGCTGAAACCATCGTTTTTTCTTTATTGTCTATTTTCTTTATAATCTTTTTTCAAAACCTTTATATTCTCCTATTTTATCCTTTTTCTTATGCTTTCA
>CAZVOT010000213.1:0-1558 GCA_964628775.1 Candidatus Woesearchaeota archaeon | reverse complement strand
CTGTTCTAAATTAGCAGGAGAATATGTAGTTTTAGGTTATGCCAAAACTTGCGGTTTAAAATATAACATTATGCGTTTGGCCACTTTTTATGGTCCTGGAATGAGACCAGCTTTAGCAGTTTATGTGTTTTTTGACCAGGCCATAAATGGAAAGCCAATTACTATTCATGGAGATGGAACTCAAACCAGGACTTTGACTTATATAGATGATGTAGTGGATGGAATTATAGCATTTTTTAATAGCGGTGTAGAAAATGAAATTGTTAATATTACTACCGACGAAGAAGTATCAGTTTTAGATATGGTCAGAATGATAAAAGAAATTACTAATAGTCAATCAGAAATTATTTTCATAGAACAACGGCCAGGTCAAATTTTCAAAGAACAGATCAGTGCCCAGAAAGCAAAAAAACTTTTGGGCTGGGAGGCAAAAACAAGTTTTCGAGAAGGTTTAGAAAAAACCTATAAGTGGTTTTTAGAGAAAAAAAGAAGTCAATCTATCTTTAATTTAAAAGGTCGAAAGATAAACTGATTTCTAATCATTCCTTGATGCTGAAAGAAATTAAAGAAAAGATTAGAATTACAAAAGTTTTGTAAAAGGAGAGACAGCTAAGTATGAAAATTTTGCATGTATTCCCATTTTTTTCTGTAAAACGCGGTGGTGGTACTACGGATCTTATCTATAAGCTCGCACGTGCCCAAAAACAAAGAGGACACGATGTTACAATATACACTGGCAACTATAAATTGGATAAAGAATATCTGGATTCACTAAAAGGTGTAAGGGTTATCCCATTTAGAAGCTGGTTAAATTCTGGATTCTACATAATGCCAGGAATGATTAATGAGCTGAAGAAAAATCTTAAAGATTTTGACATAATACATTTACATTGCTATAGAAGCTTTCAGAACATAGTGATTTATCATTATGCCCAAAAATATAGGATTCCTTATGTCCTGGATGCTCATGGCTCTGTTCCAAGGTTTTCGAGAAAAAGAAGACTCAAGAAATTATTCGATCTTATTTACGGCTATAAAATCCTAAGAGATGCAAGCAGGGTTATTGCTGAAACAGAGACAGGAGCTAATCAGTACAGAAAATTTGGTATAAATAATAAAAAAATTGTATTACTTTCCCCCCCTTTTGATACCGAGGAGTTTTCAGAGCTTCCCCCACCTGGAAGATTTAGGAACAGATTCGGCATTAGAGAAAAACATATAGTTATGTTCCTGGGTAGGATAAATTGGATAAAAGTTTTAGATTTCCTGGTAAAGTCTTTTCATGAGTTAATCCAGAATAGAAAAGATGTAATTCTAGTTATAGTAGGTCCAGATGACGGATACCGAGCCACTCTCGAAGATTTGATCCAGAAATCGCTGGGACCATTGCAGGGCGATGAATTCATGCTTTCCATTTATTTCTCGAAAAACCTGGCCAAGCGCTACGACCGGCTCAGTCGCGAACTCTACAACCTGTTCCCGGCCCCGTTGCTCCGCGCGGAGTTTGCGAAGGGACCGGACGGCTGGGTATTGAAGGATATCAGCGCCATTTCCGGCC
>CAZVOT010000212.1:0-1577 GCA_964628775.1 Candidatus Woesearchaeota archaeon | reverse complement strand
GCATAACATCAAGGATTTATAGAAGTTTTTGCGAAGCAAAGCGGAAAAAATTTGAATGGAGAAGTCTGCAAGACTTCGTAATCCCATAATCTTTGTTATATTCTCCTAAATACTTGAAAGGATTGATTTTTATTGCAATATATATCATCTGGAGGGCAGGATACCTTATAATCTCTATATAGGAGAATCTGAACTTTCACTTATGTTTTTCTGCTATTCCTCAAATTTTGACTTATCAAAATCAAAAAGAGCAGTATCTTCCGTAGGAGCAGGAAGTGATGCTCTGTTTAAGGAACTGCTTAGCATATTTGCAGAAGGAGGATATGAAAATTTTTTGCAGTACTTAAATCCAGGGGAACTCAAAAAAAAGTTATTCTCTGAAGTATGCACACCTTACTCTTTGTTCAAAGTAAAAAATGGAGATAAAGAATTTGAAGAGGTAATTCCTTATGAGCCTCTTTTTGATTTCTTATAAGATAAATTTTTATAATTGACTAATTTGATAAATTTATGGAACACAATATTGTTGTAATTGGAAGCAATGCAGGAAAAGTTGTCTCAAAATTCGGGAAAAAAAGCAGTGATTCTGATATTACTATGTACAGCCAGATTGAAGGAGAGACAATAATAAATGCCTGTGCTTCTTCAACTTATCCTGAAAAAATACCTGCAATGCTGCAGTTAATGGAATTCTGTGATTTTGTTGTATTTGCCGTTGGTTCAAATATTGATTATTCATTTGGTGAACTTCTTTTTATGGCAGATTTTTTCAAAAAACCAGGTGTTTTTTTTATTGAAGAGGATTTTATAGGAGAACAGGTAAAGCAGTATGCCAAGGGAAGTTTTTCCGAGAACTACAAAATAATAAAAACTGATGAAGAACTCAAAAAAGCAGTTTTATCAAATCAGATTAAAATTGATGAAAAACAAATTGTTGAAGTAGATACTTTCTTTAATGTAAAAAATGTCGGACTTGTAATTCTTGGATTTTTAAAATCAGGAAAAGTAAAGAGATACCAAAAAACTTTTTTATACCCTGAAAAAAAAGAAATTCTAATAAAATCAATACAGGTTCATGACAAGGACTGGGAGGAGATTCTGGCAGTTTCCAGGGTTGGATTTGCTATAAAAGGAATTGAATATGAGGAGTTAGAAAGAGGGCAGGTTATATCTAATGAGGAATTTTCTGTAAAAAAAGAATTCAACTTTGAATTCAAGAAAAATCCTTTTTTCAAGGAAGATGAGAAAAAAAATGCAAGAATACTTGTCGGCTCAATTATTAGAAATGCTGAGTTTAGGGATAATAAAATAATCTTAGACAAACCTATAATTGATTATAAAAATGAATTCATACTTTTCAGGACTGACCTGCAGAAACAGCTTAGAATTTCTGGAACAGGCAGAATACTTTAAAAATATTCTTGTTTAATTTTAATTAAATGCCTTACAAAAAAATTGATTTTCATACACATATTGGAAAAAATTACTCTCAGATAAATAAATATGAGTTAAAAGAAGAAGATTTACTTAGAAAGATGGACGAAAACAATGTTTTGGAAGCTGTTATTTTTTCTGAA
>CAZVOT010000211.1:0-1581 GCA_964628775.1 Candidatus Woesearchaeota archaeon | reverse complement strand
CTGCTTCTACGGCAGAAGCAATGACTTGTGGATTACCGGTAGTTATTACAGATACGGGAGAGAACAGAAAGTGGGTAAAAAATGGGGAAAATGGATTTTTAATTCCGGTAAAAAATCCTGAAATATTAGCAGAAAAAATTATTTATTTATTAAAAAATGAAAATATTGCAAAAGAACTTGGGAGAAAGAATAGAAAAATAATTGAAGAAAGAAACGATTATTGCAAAGAAATGGCAAAGATGGAAGAGATTTATTATCAATTAATAGAGAAAAAAAATGAATAAAATAAAAATATTTTTATTTCAATTATTGGAAAAAATGGCAAATTTTTTTGGCAAAATGGGAATTACCGCAAAAACTCTCGGCGTTCTTAAAATTTATAATTTTTTCTTCAGAGAAAGCTGGCCATATGGAGATATTATTGAAGTTCAGGGAAGTAAAATGTATGTAAATATTAAAAATGCTTCTTATAGAATGCGAAAAACTTTTGAGGCCTATGCTCAAAATAAAATTCATGAAAGAGCAACAACAGAATTATTTAAAAAAATTGTTAAAGAAGGAGATAATGTTGTAGATTTAGGGGCCAATATTGGTTACTTTACGCTTTTGGCAGCAAAAATTGTAGGACCCGAAGGAAAGGTTTTTGCTTTCGAACCAGAGCCTAAAAATTATAATTATCTGCAAAAAAACATAAAACTGAATAATTATGAGAATGTTACAGCCTTACAAAAAGCTGTTTCAGACAAAAACGGTAAGACAAAACTATATATATGTGACTATGACACAGGTCATCACACAATAAGGCAGTATAGCGGTATTGAAGCTTATAGTCGCGGTCGCCACACAGAAGAAAAATCAATTGAAATTGAGACAGTAACCCTAGATGAATTTTTTAAAGGGAAAGAAGAATTAATTGATGTTATCAAAATAGATGTAGAGGGAGCAGAGGCCTTAGCTTTAACAGGGATGGAGGGGATATTAAGGACAAACAAAAATCTGAAAATGTTTGTTGAGTTTTTTCCTTTATTGATTCGAAAAATAGGCAATTCCCCTGAAGAATTTATTCGCAAATTATTAGAAGATTATAATTTCTCAATATCTGTTATTCCAGAGGATTACGATGCCCAGAAGGGTGAAATGATAAAAATAAATAATGTTAATGATATTAGGGGTCTTTGCCCAAGCGAAGAGAGCCATATAAATTTATTTTTAGAGCACAATGGCAGTAGCAAAATTAATCCTGAGGAAAATTAAGAGATTAGCCCATAAAATTTTTGGCACAAAGATTGATGAGTTATATTGGCAATTTCGTCATATTTTTGATAGAAAATGGGCTGAAAGTTATATTTCTCCAGAATCAATTAATCATCCCCATCGAAAACTTCTGATTGAGACAATATCCAAGTATTATCCCTTTGAGGGTGTTTTGGAAATTGGCTGTGCTTCTGGGCCTAATCTTTATCTTTTAGCTAAAAAATTTCCCACAACAAAATTTTATGGGATTGATATAAGTCAAAAAGCTATTAAGACAGGCCAGAGCTATTTCAAAAAAGAAAATATTGAGAATGTCTTTTTAGAATC
>CAZVOT010000210.1:0-1591 GCA_964628775.1 Candidatus Woesearchaeota archaeon | reverse complement strand
TGAGTAAGCAAAAACTAAAAGCATTTTTTCATGACCCGATTGATAAAGCATTTAATATTCAAAGACATAAAGAAAAAGCAGTTGAATATTTTAATCTAACAGGAATTGATGAAAATCTATTTGATGTAGATATTGAAAATAGTGACCATATTGCTTCTGCTGCTGATAGATTAAATTTTTCTTCAGAAGTTTCCATAGATTTTAACAAACAAGCTGAATTAACTCACCCACTGGGTAGCGGTAAAATAAAACTTGCCGGTGGGGAATATGGTTACATAGCTCCGGAATATAGCGAAATAGAAAAAGTGGTGAAAGATACCATTACCGAAATTAAGAATAATTCAAAAGATGAAAAGATATTTTTGTTAAATTTGTGGCGGCAAATTCCCGACAAATTTTCTGACTTTGAACTTAAGAAATTTAAACTTGGTAATTTGTGGAATTTACTTCCAGCAGATACAAGAATTCCTGACCATTCAATATTAGACCATAATTGGTTAACTTCAGCAATTAATGGTTCACTACCAAATCCTGCATTCTTAAAATTTTCAATCGGACCTATACAAAGCTTCATACTTACAGCAAAACGAACAGAAGATTATTGGGTAGGCAGTTATATTTTATCCTATTTATCTTCAAAAGCAATTGAAATTATTATTGATGAAATTGGACCTGAACATATAATTTTCCCTTATATTAAAGGTCAACCATTAATTGATAAATTTTTAAAAGAAAAATATTCAATTGAGCATGACGAAGAAAATATAAAAAAATTAATAAAGATTCCATCATTATCAAATATAGTTTTTGCAGTATTTCCTCATAATAAGTCAAAAGATATTGCAAACAAAATGAAAGAAAATGTTCAGAATTCATTTAAAAATTTGGCGAAAAATATTAAAGAGCAGTTCAATAAATTTTTTAATGATGATAAAATTACAGAAATTTGGAATGAGCAAATAAACAATTTTATTGAGGTCTATTATACCATTTACAAATGGACAGATGATGTAGAGAATTTTAAAAAACAATATCAACCGATTTTTGGAAGCGAACCTTCAGTAACTATAGGAAAATATCCTGATAATCTCGGTAATTTTTGGCAATTTATGTATAAAATTTCTGATTCTTCTTTTAATTCGAGGAAAAATATAAGAAACTTTAATCAATTGAAATCAAAAGATGAACTTGCAAAATGTTCTATGTGCGGCGAAAGAGAAGTTTTGCATACCGACCAAGAACATTCTACAAAAAAACTTACTGAATTTTGGGAAAGAATTGCAGATTTTGAAAAGAATTTTAAATTAGATAAAACTGGTCGTGATAAACTTTGTGCTATATGTTTTATAAAAAGAATGGCAGGTGAATATTATTTTAGAAAAAATATCTTAGAAGATGAACCAATAAATTATCCTTCTACTTCAACAATTGCCGCTTTGCCATTTAAATTAAAAGTTATTGAAAATTGGGTAAAGCCTGCAGTCTTTTGTTTAGTAGAAAAATATAATAATTTGTTAAGTCAACTTGGAGTCCCAAAAAATTTCAACTGGAATTTAATAAGATATATTCCTGTCAAAATACTATATAGACA
>CAZVOT010000209.1:0-1592 GCA_964628775.1 Candidatus Woesearchaeota archaeon | reverse complement strand
AGCCCTTTTAAAAAAAGTGCTAGAACCCCAAAATTTTAAAATAAGCCTCGAGAGAAGATGTGAACCTAGCCCTTTTAAAAAAAGTGCTAGAACCCCAAAATTTTAAAATAAGCCTCGAGAGAGATTTGAACTCCCGACCTTCTGATTACTTTTGAAAATGTAAAAACATTTTCATTACAAGTCAGACGCTCTACCACTGAGCTATCGAGGCATTGAACTATCAAATCATATAAAATAGTATTAAAAAATTTTTTGTTTATTCAGAAACAGAACAAGTAGCAGTTGTCCAAAGCCCCTTCAATATTAATATTCCAAAAAAAATTCTAGCAAAACCAGAAAAATAACCTGAAATGGATATTATTCCAGCAATTCCTGAAATTAAATCAATAAGTCCAAGAAAAAACATAAAAGGACTTGAAGAAGGGCGGGAAGTAGCGAGAGTCACTATTCCTTTTAAGACAATCAAAGTTAGAAAAAAGTTCAGTATCTTAATTAAAAACCTTGTTTTTGCAATAAATCCAATAACTCCTGCTGTAAGATCAATCAGTCCAAGGATGAACATAAACATAAAAAATAAGTAAATCCAGTACAAATTTAAATTTTGTCCGCTGATTAACCTACATATACTGTGAAGAAAACTTTTTGTTTCTCTTGAACAAAAGCAGTATAGAAGATATTGAATAAAAACTGAATTATCTGCAAAAAAAATGTTTGATTCACTTTATTCCCAGTACTTTTCTTGCATTATTATATAAAATATTCCTTTTTTTCTTATGTTCAAGTTCAAGATTATTAAAAAATTTGATTTGTCCTTCTAAACTGCTCCAAGGCTCATCTGAACCGAATAATATCTTTTCAGAACCTATTAAATTGTCAAGTTCCAAGATTATTCTTTCTAAACTAATACTCAAGTTATCTGAGGATAATATCTTTTTAAAAAAATCTTTATCAATTAATTTTTCTGAAAAATTAACTAGTATATTAGAAAATAAAGGCAGATTTAATGCACTTGTTTCTAAATATAAATTATCATTCCTGCATAGAGCAGATAAAAATCCATCTTGTAAAAATCCAAGATGAAGTATTATGAAGTTTACATTAGGATTTGTTTTAACAATATCCAAAAACAAGTCATTTTTATAATAATCAAAATCATTCATATGAATAAAAATCACAATCCCTTGTTCTTCTGCAATTTTAACAATTCTAGAATAATCAAGCATCCTAATATCAATCGGAGAACTGTCTGATGAACTTTTATCCCTCTAAAATTAAAACCTTCGTCAATACACCCCCGTATTTTATCTCCAACATTACTATCTCTTATATCTGCAAAATAAAAAGGGAGCAAGTTTTCATATTTTTCTCCAGTTCTATAAATTTTTTCATTAACTTTTTTTTGATTCAAAGGAAACGGGTTCATACCCAAGAGCAGCCTGCGATCCAGCGAAAATGAAAAGACATTTTCTGGAGTAAAAATCCTACACTGCTCTCCAGCTTGTGTGGGGATTTTTACTTTTCCATAATGGATAAGAATAGGATATGTCTAAATTAGCCATCCAGGGTTCAGGAGCAAATTCAGAAAAAATAAC
>CAZVOT010000208.1:0-1594 GCA_964628775.1 Candidatus Woesearchaeota archaeon | reverse complement strand
CCAAAGAAACCAATTTCCTTTATGAATTTAATAATATTATCTGAGTTTATAACTAACTCAAAACTTCTAACATATTCTCCCTTATATTTTATTTTTTTAGTTCTTAATCTTGAAAGAATTTCAAATCTTAGAAGAAGATGCTGTATTTGTTTTATTAATTCATTTGATGAAGAAGAATATGATACCTGCCAGACTTTGCCATGAGTTGTATTGTGTTTATATATACTCCCATCACAGCTGAAAATTCTGTTTAAAAATAGTGCAAGCTGAAATTTAGGAAGAGTAAATATACCTTTTGGAATAAATTTCTCAAGAGAAAGTTTATTATAGATGCCTACATTTAGAAGCCATTTTATAATAGAAGATTTTTCATATTTTACTCCTCCTTTTGTAAATCTCCCTAAATCATCTCTTTCTGATTCAGACATATTGTATTTTTTATTAATCTGTGAAACCCTGAAACAGTAAGGCGAACTATGATTTTCAACTTTTAAATTTAAATCAAATTCCTTTACGGCTTTTTTAAAATCATCAACAATCTTCTTATCACAATTTGTAAATAATGCAAAACCATTGGAAAGATGCCCTTCTGCAAGAAAATATGCTAAAAGTTTTATCTCACATTCTCTCATTTCCTTGTCTCCAAAAAAATCCAATTTTCTTGGAGCTGCAATTCTGCTCCCTGCTTGTAATTCTTTTGAAGGGAGCCATCCCTTTAATGTAAGAAGAGGATGTTCTGGAGTCAGATTTATTTCTTTACCACTTCTTAATTTAATGTTCAGAATTCTATCAACAGTTCTCTTGAAAAACTGGGATTTTCCGGTTTTTTGAATTTTTAAATTATTATTAAGTCCTAATACAAAATTATTATCATATTCCAAATCTTTTATGGGTTTTACACTTCCATCGCCAAGAGTTATTAAGGTATCTCCTGTAAGACACTTTCCACTACCTCTCTTGCCTGCTATTAACAGAACATGCGGACGTGTTACATCAAGAAGAATTTGGTTTGCAAGACTTACATTCCTCTCCATTGTTATATACTGCTTGCCAATAAATCCTGCTCCCTTGCTTCCAAATTTTTTTGTGTCGCTTTCTGTTCTTCCAAGAACTATTTCGTGAGGCATATAGATTCATAGTTTTTCACAATTAAAATATGTTTTTGTTTTATTCTGCAGTAAAAGAAAGAGTTATTAATTTACTTTGATTAGAAATAATTATGTTCTTTAATTTTAAAGATGGTTTGGAAAATGTTCTTTTAGAGAATGCCTGTTTTTTAGATAAATACAGAAAGAGAGAGAATAAAGGATATTCTTATTTATGAAATTGAGACAGGTAGATTAGAAAAAGAAAAAACTGAAATTGATTCTGAAAAAGGACTTTTTCTTTATGAACTTCCTAATTTTTTAGTAGATTTTGGAAGAGATGCTGATTTGTTTTATAGAGATTTTGAAAAAGATAAAGAAGAATTTCATCCAAAGGAAAGTATTAAAGAAGATAACTCCTCCTCAATAAAAGATAATATTCCATTCATAACTGAATGAAGCTCCCACCCGATGCAGAGCATCGGGGTATCTAACTAGTAAAGTTTAGA
>CAZVOT010000207.1:0-1595 GCA_964628775.1 Candidatus Woesearchaeota archaeon | reverse complement strand
AGAAAATGTGCAAAAGCGCCAAAAAAATGCATTTTATTTGATAAACGGATTAAAAAGGTTTTCTGATTTAATTCAATTACCCGTTATTCCTCAAGACCGAGATCATGTTTTTTTGGGGTTTCCGGTGGTAATTAAAAATTCTCGAAAAATAAAACGTTCGGATTTTATAACTTACCTCGAAAAAAACGGTATAGAAACTCGTTATATGATGCCGTTAATAAATCAACCTATTTATAGAGAAATTTTTGGTAATATAGAAAATCAATATCCGGTGGCGCAATATATAAATCAGAACGGATTCTATATTGGATGTCATCCTAATTTAAATAAAGATGACTTAGATTATATTGTTGGTATTTTTAAAAGATTTTTTGAATCTTTATGAAAATCGGAATTATTATATGGGGATTATACGGCGAAGGAGGTGCGCAGAAGCAGGCATTATATTTAGCCAAAGAATTAGTAAAACTTGGGGAAAAAGTTACAGTTTATACTGTTTTTTACAATCCGGATAATTTTTACAAAAAAATTCTTAAAAATATAAAAGTTAAATTTCTTTTTCAATGTGATAATCCTGATTTTGAAAATAAAATTGTCTTTAGCAACGATTTTATAAGGAAAAACAGGATTTTAAATTTTTTGTTTTTAACTTTTATGTCTGATAAATTATATAAAGATCTCGCTAAGATAATTGACCCCGATACCGAAATTTTAAACCCCCATGATAAATGCTATAAAGTTTCACATTATTTTAACAAGTATAATAAGGATACTTTATCTGTTTGGATGGCAAATGATACCCCCTCTTTAAGGTGGAACACCGAAAGATTTGAGCAAAAAAAATCTATTTTAGGAAAATTATATAGACATTTAATAGATCTTTATGAGAAGAAATTTATTAAAAAACAAAATCAGATAATAGTTTTAGATAGTCTTAATAAAATGGCATTAAAAAAATATTTTGGTGTAGACTCTAAAATTATAAGAAGTGGCGTGGATGTGAATTATTTTGTTAGTAATTTAGGGCATAGCAAAACTTTAAATCTTAATAATTCTGTTAAAATTTTAATGTTGGGAATTTTAAGTCCATACCGTCGTTTTGAAGATGGAATAATAGCCACAAAATATTTGAGAGAATTCGGCTATAACATAACTTTAGATATAATCGGCAATTACGAGACGAATAAAGAATACAAAAATAAACTAGATTCGATAATTAGAGGTAATAATTTAGAAAAAGTGGTTCATTTTTTAGGAAGAATTTCGGAAAATGAACTATTGAAAAGTTATCTTTCGCACGACATTTTTGTTTTCCCGAATCATTTTCAGACATGGGGGTTGGTTGTTTTTGAAGCTATGGCATGCGGTTTGCCGGTTATTGTATCCACAACAACAGGCGCCAGCGAGGTGTTAACTAGTGGAGAAAATGCTTTATTAGTACAGCCCAAGAATTCAGAAGCAATTGCTGAAAAAGTAAAGATGCTGATTGATAATCCGTCTTTATACTCAAAAATAAACTCGAACGCCGTTTCTTTTGTTAAAAATAATATTTCGTGGCAAAAATATAGCACGGAAATGCTTCAAGTATTTGAAAG
>CAZVOT010000206.1:0-1596 GCA_964628775.1 Candidatus Woesearchaeota archaeon | reverse complement strand
TTTCCTAAAAAGAAGTGGATTAGCTCTTAGAGTAGTAAATACTTCACCTCTTGGTGAAAATTTGATTAACTTTTCAATAGAAATTTTAAAGGATGGAAATGTTGTTAATATTGGGGATGTTTATTCAACTATTGATGGTGAAATTTTAATTGTTGGCCCAGCATTTAATATGAGTGTACCAATTACTCTTGGTGAAGAAAAAGAAAAAAAAGAAGAAATTGAGGTCCAAAAGAGTGATAAACCAGATGTTGAGCTTTTTGTAATGAGTTACTGTCCATATGGATTACAGGCTCAAAAAGCTATTCTACCTGTTTATGATCTCTTAAAAGATAAAGTGAATATAACAATAAGATTTGTAGAATATTGTATGCATGGAAAAAAAGAATTAGATGAAAACTTAAGACAATTTTGCATACAAAAAGAACAAAAGAATACGTACTATAATTATTTACTTTGTTTTGTCCAATCTGGAAATTATACAACCTGTTTGGATGAAGCAAATGTTAACTTAGATTTACTTAATGATTGTATTAATAAAACTGATGAAGAATATAACATAACAAAAAATTATAACAATAGAAGTACATGGCTCAATGGTCGTTTCCCAATATTTAGTGTTGAATCTGAACTTAATTCAAAATATAATGTGCAAGGATCTCCAACTTTAGTTATAAATGGTGTTGTTGCTAGCGCAACCAGATCTCCTGAAGCATATAAAGAATTGATATGTTCAGCATTTGAAATCCAACCAGAAGAATGTAATCAAACTTTATCTGATAAACAAGCAGCTCCTGGTATCGGACCTTTGGGTGAGACTTCAAACTATCCTTCAGAGGGAGCTTGCCATTAAAATTGAGCTACTTGAAATTATAACCCAAAAATATCAGATAGTCAGGGGGGCGTCACTTCCACTATTCATTTTATTTAATATTTATAAGCCTTTGTAACTATAGATACAATATGTTAGTATACGTTTATGATATAAAAATAAATAATAAAAAAATCCTTAATAATATAAAGAGAAGATTTTATTACAGACTTAGGAAAAATAATGAAATTTTTAAAAGAAGAACAAAATCAGTATTATTAGTAGATGAAAATTTTGAAGAAGATGCAGAAGAATTTTTTAAAGAATGGAAGATTATATTACAGTTTACAAAATAAAAGCAACCGAAATAGAGAAAATGTTTTAATAATATTAGAATAAACCCCACCCTGATATTATAGAAATAATATTAAATAATATTATAGAAATAATACTATAGGATGATATTATGGAAATAATAGTTTCTGACAAGCCAAAAACAGCGGTTAAGATAGCATATTCCCTTTCAGATAAAGTTGAAAGGAAGAGATATGGGAAAGTAGCTTATTATAAAATAGTAAGAAACTCTAAAGAAATAATAATAGTTCCTGCAGTTGGTCATCTTTTTTCTCTAGCTGAGAGGAAGGAAAAAGGGAAAGAGTTTCCATGTTTTGATCTAGAATGGAAACCATCATTTGAAGTAAATAAGTCAGCATATTTTACAAGAGGGTATTATAATACAATAAAGTATTTATCAAAAACTTTTGAATCAAAGATTGAAAAATACATAA
>CAZVOT010000205.1:0-1600 GCA_964628775.1 Candidatus Woesearchaeota archaeon | reverse complement strand
AAATTATATCAAGAAAAATACCTTTAATGTTTAAAATCTTGCCTAAAGATATGATTATTGCTTCTTTTGGCGTTCATCCGGAATTAGTCGACAAAATGGCTGAAAACTTTTTTTATCTTGTCAAAAGAGGTTTCACTACTATTAGTTTTGGAATAATTCAGAATGTTTTTTGGTCCCAATTATCACAGCAATTGTTTCTAATTAACCTAGAAAAAATTATTAAATATATTTTTTCTGAAATTGCCAGAGGGAATTTTATATTCATCGCTACTATAAGTCAAGAAATAAAAAATCATGAGTGGACCCGAAGAGGGTCAAAAAGATGCCATTTTTGGTATAATTTTGAAATTAACTCGGAAGGAAAAACTTTTTTTTCGCCTCTTTTAATTGCTCATTTAAACTTTCCCAATTGTTTTGTGGGCAATTTTAATAAAGGAGGCATTTATAAAAAATATAGAAATTGTCAATTTGATAAAAATTCTAAAAAATGCCAGCTTTGCTGGAAAAAATATTATCAAAAAGCTCTGCCAGATGATTACGGTAGGAGAGTATTTAGAAAATTTAATGAACTTTGTATTCAGGCGGCAAATTCAATAATTGATTTAAGTTCTAAAAATCACTTTTTTAAAGAATATGTTGAAATAATAAAGAAACAGGAAATTCCTCGGTAGTTTTTATTTAACAAAATAAATTTATGAATAATTTAATTTTTACCACTGATAATGATAAATATTTCGACTATACCCTTCACCCTTATACCCCTTTATCAGCGACCAAAAATAAACTCAAGAGTATTAATTTACTAATCAATAGTTTTGAATATATGCGGTGCAAAAATAGCCTCTTTGGTTTAGTTACTGATATCCAAAAGAAAATTGGATTTGACAAAACGATATTTGGAATCAAAAAAATGAATGATGAAATTTTTTGGGAATTTTATTTTTATAATTACAACAAGATTGATCCTTTGGTAACAATGAGTAATATAAAAAAGATACTTCATCCATATTTTATTATAAATTCCTGTCCGGCTGAGGATATCAATTATTTTATGTTTAGTATAGATATTAAAAAAGGTGTAGTCGATTCTGGAAAAGCAGGGAATTTTCATGTTTATTTATCAGATTATGAAAAGCGTGCAGCAGGAGTTTGTTATTTATTAAAAAATAACAAACTTAAAATAGAGAATTATTATATGTTTTACAATCCAAAACTTGAAAAAGAAGAAATATTAAAAAACATCAAGAGCTTGCTATCCATAAATTTTAATAGAGTAAACCTTAATAAAATCTTGAAACCAGAATTTTTATCTTGTAAAAAGATTTGTATTGCAAAAAAGAAATTTTGCAACGGTATTTACTTTTCAGGGTTAAACATTAAACAATTTCTTGTTTTTTTGAAATTATTTAAGTACCCTGAGTCTATGGTTAATTTCGTCGAGAAAAATAAAAGCAAACTAAATCATTTGATGTATGACATTGGATTTGATTTTTTAGTAAGGAATCAGAAAGTTTTTATTAAAAAGAGTAGTTATTATGGAATATTTTGAACCACAAGAATTAAAATTAGTAAATTAATATTATTAAAGAAAGAATATTTA
>CAZVOT010000204.1:0-1604 GCA_964628775.1 Candidatus Woesearchaeota archaeon | reverse complement strand
TATGACAAAAACAGCAGTTGATAAAGCCATCTTGGATTTTAAAAAAGAAGATTTTGTTTTTGTGGTTGATTTCAAACTTTTTTCAAAAGATAGAGTTGTTGATGTTATTTTTCTATTTTTGATTGACCTAAAATCTGCCGCCAAAATCCTTAAGGTTATAAAATGAGCAAATAACAAAAAAACTATGATAGGTCCAGAAAGATTTATTTCAAAAATCAAAGAAGAAATAAAAAAACCAGAAGCTACAATAGAGAATGAAAAAGAAAAATTAGAAGAGATAGAAAAACTAGAAAAGAGTTCCCAGAAAATGGAAGCAAGTTTGAGTCTGGTTGATAGAAATTTATTTCCAGAAAATCCTTTATCAATAAAAGTGGTAGAAAAAATCGGAAAAAGAGGGAGAAGTGCACCGGCCGAGCATCATTTTAACAAAGACAAAGAAGGAAAAATGAAAAATGAGTATTATCAAGTGAGTAAAGAATTTGATGAGAAAAAATATAACTTAGATCATTTTATTTCGATAGCTACTCATGAAGTAAGACACCGAGTTCAGCATACTCTACCAGTAGAGCTTTTTACAAAAAATGATATTAAAGTTTTAGAAGAAGAATATAAAATAAAAATAAAAGAAGATTTTAAGGAGTATCTTAAAAAACTTAGCCCTAATAATCTTGATGCTGTGGTAGTTGAAAATTTTTCATCAGGATTATTTAGACGAGGAATTCCATTATCAGAAATTTCAGAAAAAATTATTTCTCAGGATAAGAAAAAGATAATAGAAAATTCAAAAATTTTATTAAAAAAATTAGAAAAAGAGGATTTAATTAGATCAGAAAAATTAAAGATATTAGGAGAAAAAGGAAAGGTATCTAAATCTAAGGAGGAAAAATTAGAAATATTAAAAGAGATAGAAAAAGAAGTTGATGAAATTCGCGATGAGTTAGGGATGTCTATTGATTCTGGGATTAAAGAGGCGGTAATCGTTTTTAATGCAATAGGTCTACCAACCAGTCAGTCTTGTGAAGGACATTTAGAAAGACCAATGTTTGGTCCTTGGGTAGAAGTTGGAGCCCCGAATAGACCAGAAGAGCGATGGCTGGGAGAAAAAGAAATTTTTCAAAAAATTGCTGAGAAATATCATCTGACTGTTGAAGAACTCAAAGAACAACGATATGAAGAAAAATATAGATATCAAGAATCTTGTCCCTATATTGAGGCTTTAAAAGAGTGTCGTAAAAAAGGAGAAACACCAGAATATAAAAAATGGAGAGAAGAAAATAAAAAATTACAAGAAAAAACTAATGGCTTGTTAAAAGAGTTTTATAAAAAGAGAAAAGTTCCTTCCGATGTTCGTTTGAAAATTGAGCTACTTGGCGAAGGTAATTATTTTAGAATTCATAACGAAGGAAAATATTTTAAATATTTTAAAAGGAAGTTAAAATTGTCCGAACGACTAAAAAAGAAATTAGAGAAAAAATTGCCAAGATATCAAAAAGAGATGGAGGATTTTGCTAATTTTTTAAAAGAAAAATATTTTGAAGAATAATAATTCTTATGGAAATTGATTCGGAAAAATTAAAAAAGGCATTGATAAAATTGAAAATTCT
>CAZVOT010000203.1:0-1615 GCA_964628775.1 Candidatus Woesearchaeota archaeon | reverse complement strand
AGAAGTTTTAACACTCTCGCGACTAATTCTTCTGGGAACATAGCCGGATGATCGTATTTTTTCATGTTTCTTTCGGGGGCAATAGACCACTTAGCTACTACCCATTTTTTAAATTCATCGGCGGTGATATCTATATTCTCTCTTTTACCTTCTTTTTTAAGATCTCCTTTCGAGAAAATTTCCAGAAATTCCCATGTATATTTTAAATATGGGTTGCTTGGACTTTTCCAGCTTCCCCATGCCGTATACTTGCAATTGTAATTATTTTTCTCCCAAATAATTTCGCCTTTCCAAATAAGTTTACGGTTCATAAAATAATTACTGATTATTTGATGAATTGGGATATAATCAGAAAATAATGGCTGAACATTAATAATTATTCTTCCACCATATTTTAGAACTCTGATACATTGGTCGAAAATGCAATTTAACTTATTAAAATATTCTTGCCAATCAATTCCATCCTTTGACTGATTGTAATCTAGCCCAAAATTGTATGGCGGAGAAGTGAACACTAAATCTATACAATTATCTGGCAATTTTTTTAATATTTTCTCGCTATTGCCACAAACTATGGCATTATCGAATTGAGTGGGTAGTTCATTATTTTGTTTATCAAACTTATGCCCTCTGGTGTAAAAGTAGATTCCTCTCTCTTTTTCTTTGGACTTTCTATTTTGGATTTTTCTTTCTTTATTATAATTGACAAAAATTCTTTTTCCACCCTTGATGCCATAACTCTTAATTTTATTGATCTTTTCTATAATTTGTGCAAAGTAATTTTTTGAAATGGGAATATTATATTTACTTAGTAACTTTTTAACGGTAGCTTTAAATTCATTGAGATCAATACTGTGGATATTGAGAATAATTTGCTTTTTTTTATATTCTAGATATGCATCATTATTAAATTTCGAATTTAATTCACTAATAATTTTGATCTCCCCTGGTTTAAGTGGCCTCTTCAAATCTAATAAAATTTTTTTATAATCCCTCACTTGTAGTCCTTTCTATCCTTTATACGCTTCCCCGCGTTGGGTAACTTCCAATACTTCGATTATTAGTTCCTTCTTTTTAATTGAATAAATAATCCGATACGGCCAAACGCGGATAGAATAGCAGTCAGAATATTCGCCTTCTAATTTTTTGCCAACATAAGGATTAAACGCCAGACCGGCTATCGTACTGCGGATTCTGGCTAAATATTCTTTCGGGATCCGCTTGATTCGTTTCTCGACTTTCTTGGGAATAGAAATTCTATACATCAACCCTCACTTTTTCTTAGGTTTCGCCCGATATTTCTTTTTTCCTTTATCCGCCAAAGCCTGTCCCGGCGTCATCCCAAACGCTTCTTCGAAAGTGACATACTCACCGCGCGCTAATTCTTTTTTAGATTCTTCTATATTTTTTACTGTTTCCGGATTACTCATAATATCTAAAGTTTCAGTCCATGATTCGTATTCTTCCGCATTCATAATCACGGCTTTGGGCTTGCCGGCGCGAGTGATAGTATAGGGAACATTTGTTTGTTCGACTTTATCCAAAATTTCAAAAAAATTGTTTCTGACTTCCGTCGCTGATAAAGTTGTTTTAATATTCATTTTTCTCCTTTCTA
>CAZVOT010000202.1:0-1616 GCA_964628775.1 Candidatus Woesearchaeota archaeon | reverse complement strand
CTTTGGATTGAGATTTTGAACTATCTCATCGCTCACGCGCGATATAAAATAATCCGCTCCGAAAGATTCTTTAATTGAATTAAAAGTTTCGTAGAGCATAAGTTACTTATTTAATTCTTCAGAAGGATTTATCATTTCTACTCTACCATTCAACCTTTTTGGAAGTGTTATCCAATTATCTTTTTCAATAAAAATATTCTTATTTGCTTTCTTCACATTTATAGCTAAAATTTCAATATGTGATTGCTTACTCTCAATATAGATTTTGTAAAAACGAAATGAAAACAAGGAATCCAAAAAGTCCATACGCTCTTTTGTGAGATTTTTTAAGGCTTGCTGCAATGCCAATCTTTTATGATCAAAATCCTCTTTTTCTTCTTTCAAAGAAAAATTTATATCTAGAAAAGATATTCCGTCCCTTTCTACAATATTTGTTTTTAATTTTAAGTCGTTATTAACTTTGTCAGCTTTTTCAACAACCCCAATAAATATGTTTCCGCCGGTTGAATTGGCCATAGCCAAAATAGTTTTTGCCACCTTATCAATCATATTTGCCTTTATTCCTTTTAATGCTGATTGATTCTCATAACCCTGGAGCGGTAATCCAAATGTAGATTTAAACTCAATTTCATTATTCTCACCAGATCTCAAAAAAGAACTTATCTGATTATAGTCATCTAATTCAGAAAAATAATTAATGTTATCATGTAAATCGTCTATCCAATCGCCAAAATGTTTTAAAAAAACATCAGTTTTCCACTGAATATCGGTTGAGTTTTTAGTGGCATCTAAAACTGAAAAAAGTTTAATTGTATTCAAAAATGATTTATTACCCCATTGCCCTTTAGTTCTTGGACCTTTGTAATTTGGAAAAATATTGTAGTTTTTGTAAAAAAACTCTTTAATCTCATTAAGGTTGTTTCCAGAATTATCGATTTTTCTTAAAATCTCATTTCCATCAAAATTGTTCAAACTTCCTACAACAGAGTTGACTAAAAATAATATTTTCTTGGACTCTCTAGTGCTGAAATAATACTCGAATGAGCTAATTTCTTTTTTGTCCCTCACTTCAAGATTACTAAATCTGAACCCCTCGCTTAAAGATTTATACTTGTTAAGGGCAGAGGTCAACACAGCAAAAGCATATTTTGATGAGAGTTTACCGCCCGATTCCTTTTTTGCGCTAACAATCTTTTTAAAAGAATTAGCAAGCAAGATGGGAGCAGAAAAATCAATTAAATAATGTCCCACTATTAAACGAGATTTTTTAAAAATTTCGTAGAAAGCTTGAACATCAATATCTACATTACAATCTTTTTTGAAAAAAAACCTTCTATCAAAAACTATATGTTCAAAAACATTTAATATTTCGATTTTATTAAATTCATAAGAAAGATATTCCTCTAATTTTTTAATTTCCCCCCAAAAATAACTCCCAATATAAGCTATCGTAGATTGGCTAAGTTCATTTGAAAAAAATGTTATAAAAGAAAAACAGCAATTCAATGATAAATTTACAAAAAAACCGTCTCTTAAAATTTTATCTGAAGTCAATTTAAAATCTTTATAGTCTTTTTGGTATTTTAATATACTTAAAACGCTTTTTATAAAATATT
>CAZVOT010000201.1:0-1618 GCA_964628775.1 Candidatus Woesearchaeota archaeon | reverse complement strand
ATATTGAAATTGCGATGAGTTTTAAAGATCGGAATAGTGTGGTTGATATAATTAGTAAGAAGTTTAATTTAGGATAAAATGGAAAAGATTGTAAGTTATCCAATAAAAATCTCGACAATGTTATATGCCTCAGATATTACAAAATACAGAGAGAATGTTGAAACAAAAAGATATGAAGCACAACTTAAGCTTCAAAGATTGAGAGAAAGTGCAGCTCCAGATGTAATTGGAATGGACAAACTTGAAAAGGAAATTGCAATGTACGATTCCGAGCTTTCTAGATTAGCTTCGGGGCAGAGACCAATGGGTTTAATTTCATATTTAATGGTAACTGGAACTGGAGTAACGAGTGAAGCTGCAGTTGCAGTTGCAAAAAATAGAGCTGCAGAAATAAAAACATTATTCTCAAATGCATTAAATGTTGACATTGATTATTTATATGGAGAAGATATGAAAAAATGTTACGATATTGAATTCATGATTCCCTCAAGAAAGGAAAAAGTAAGTGGATTTTTAGAAGCTTAATTGTTTTTTTATTATTTATTTTATTTATTTTATTTATTTTATTTATTTTATTTATTTTGTTTTGATTTGTGTTAACATGGGGAAATTAAAGCCAGAAGATGTTAAGAATACTACGATTTCTAGAAGGAGTATTATAGTTGCACAACCAGAACCACCACCAGAATATTTAATTTCAACACCAGATAAAGGTGTCTATCTTGGAAGAACTGATATTTTTAATGTTCCATATTATTGGGATTTCTCGAGATTAATGAATCCACACATTTGTATATCGGGGGTGACAGGATCCGGAAAGACACTTAGTAGAGATGAAAATGTTTTGATAAAAGAAAATACAGAGGTAAAATTGGTTAAAATTGGAGAAATTACAGATTTACTTATTTCGAAAAATGGATCAGAGCAAATCGATGAATTCGAAGCAGTTCGTGATCCAAATATTGAAGTTCTATCTTTTGATAAGCAACTTAAAAGTCGTTGGTCGAAAGTAAGATTCGCTGCTAAGAAAAAATCTCCCAAAGAGATGTATCAATTCAGAACCGCAAGTGGAAGAGAGATTATAACAACAGGAGACCATAATATAGTTATTTTGAAAGATGGTGAAATATATTCGACTAAAAGTAAGGAAGTAGAAGTTGGAAATTTTGTGCCTATTCCAAGAAAATTAGATATCGATGGAAAGATTACTAATATTGGAGATTTTCCTCTAACAAAGGAATTTATGCGTTTATTGGGGTATGTAGTTTCTGAAGGTATTATTTATAAGGAAGTGGAAGTTCGCATTTTTAATTGCAATGAAACTATTTTAAACGATATACGATCGTGTTGTTTGACTTTAGGCGCAAATCCATTAACATTATATAGTAAGGGTAAAGCAATTGGGATAAGTTTCTCATCAAAAAAACTAACAAGTCTTTTGCTTAAGTTAGGAATTAGTAGAAACTACGAAAGTAAAAAAGCCCCAAATATTTTATTTTTCTTACCAAAATCTTTAGTTGCAGAATATTTCAAAGCTTATTATGAAGGAAATGGATGCGTAGAGAAAAACTGCATAACTGCAGTTACAAAATCAAAAGATCTTGCAAATGATCATCTT
>CAZVOT010000200.1:0-1619 GCA_964628775.1 Candidatus Woesearchaeota archaeon | reverse complement strand
CCGGCGACCTTTGTCTAATTCTAACACTTATATTTAATTTATAGCATTATGGAAAATTTCGAAAGTCTTGAATGTCAAAATAATTTTGAAAAAGGTAGAAATATAAATATTGTAATTTCTTTTTTGCGTCATGGCGAAAAAGATTCTAAGGGCGAGCTAACTGATGCTGGTCATACTAAATCCGAAGAGCTTGGCGAACAAAAAGAACTTCCAAAAGATGGAATTAAATTATACGCTAGTCCATTTCACCGAACTGCTAGCACTATGGAGGCAATAATGCAAGGAATTGAAAGGCAACAAGTAGAAAAGAAAATATTTAACCCTCGCCACAGAATTACATTAGCTCCACCGGAATGGGAACATTTTGATCACATTGCAAAAAAAGCAAAAGAAATGGAAGAAAAGGAAGGCCACGGCGGTGTGTTCAGATATATGATGACTGAATCTCTCGCACAAAAAGATTTGGAACGATGGAGCTCTGCTTTGGCGTACATGATAAATCAATATCGAAAAGGTGGACACAGATTTTATTCTGGATCTGATGTCGAGCTCCAACATATAACACATGATACAGTTATTGGAGATTTTTTAAGGAAGGTGGCCATATTCAAAGATGAAGACGGACAAAGAATAGAAAAAGTGAATTTTGATAATCTGGGTGGGCCGATAAATTTTCTAGAAGGTTTTAGTTTTGTTGTAAATATTGATAATGAAAGTCAAGAGCATTTTAAAATAATTTTTCGTGGTGAAGAGTTAGAAGTTGATGAAAATAAATTTAAAGAATTAGTCAATTTTTATAAAGAAAAACCGCATAAGGGGAGAGTATCCAAACAAGACTACAAAAGCCAACCGTAAATATGGGAAAAATAGTAAAAAAAGACATTTCCACAAAAGTAGAAAAAATCGCATGGTTTCGCTACGCCCAGCGATTTTCTTCTGATTTCCCCCTGGTTTTTGTGAACTACTTTTTCGAAGGTCAAAAGCGGTATTTAGAACTTAAAAGATTGCTTTATATAAATAAAGGTGTGCATGTATATGCATATAGAGATAAAGTTGAATTTGAAACTTTCTATAATAGAATAAGTAATTTTAAAAAGGAAGATTTTAGAAAAATAGCACGGGGAACAAATGCTATCACCTATAAAATTTTAGATATTTTAGAAAAGATTTCGCGTGATAGATTGAGAAAAATTAGCTCACTTGAATTATTGAGAGAATTTAAAAAATTTAATAGATGCTTCTATAAATTTGCGGCGGTTTTTATTTATGTCCAATATATTGGACAAGTGTATAAAGATGACCCAAAAATTTTAAAGTATTTTAACAAAGAAGTAATAAGAATAATCCGTTTTACTCCCATTATTTCGGATATCAAAAAGAAATTAAAAATATATTTTGATGTTATTAGCCACAAGTTCTTAATGAAAACCGATTTATGCTTTTGGTTATTCCCGAAAGAAATTGAAAGTATTATTAAAGAACAAGCGCCCAATAAACAATTATTACAACAAGCTAAATTAAGGAAAAAATTTTACCTTTTTATATCATTGGACGACAGAAAATTTTTTTATGGTGAAAACAATGATACTATTAAAATAGCTGAAAAATTACTTAATTCC
>CAZVOT010000199.1:0-1626 GCA_964628775.1 Candidatus Woesearchaeota archaeon | reverse complement strand
CCTAATAGTAAAATCGCCTTCCGCATAATAAGCCTTTAATTGCTTTTCATTTTAAAAGCTTTTCATGGCATGGCCTGATATTAGGAAAAGCGTCCTTAATAGGATAAAACCAAATTCTAGAGAAATACGAGTAGATATGGAGTTCTCGAGAATTATAAGGGAGAAAATTGCAGATCAGCTTCCTTCTAATTATGGAATAGAACTGATGGGTTCTATGGCAAAAGGGACATTTCTCAAGGATGCAAAAGATTATGATATATTTATATTAGTTCCAAAAAAAGTAAAAAAGAAAGAAATGGAAAAAATAGTTCTTACTGCTGTAAAAAAAGCATTTCCTAAAAATAAAACAGAAATTAAATATGCAGAACATCCGTATGTAAAATTATATGCATATGGAAGAAAAGCAGATATAGTACCTGCTTATGATATCAAGTATATAGAAGAAAGAGAAACAGCAGTAGACAGATCCATTCTCCATACTGGGTATATTAATAGAACTTTAAGAAAATCTCAAAGAGAGGATGTTCTTCTTTTAAAGCAGTTTTTAAAATCTCATAATTTATACGGAGCTGAGATAAAATATCAGGGATTTTCCGGATATTTGTGCGAACTCCTTGTAATCTATTATGGATCTTTTGAAAAAATAGTTTATGCAGCTGCAAACTGGAATCAAGGATTAGTAATAGATATTAGAAAATATTATTCTGAAGTTGAAAAAACATTGGAAAGATTCAAAGATGATCAATTGATTGTAGTGGATCCGGTTGATAAAAATAGAAATGTTTCCGCAGTTATCTCTCTTGAAACAATAACCAAAACAATGATGGTGTGCAGGGCATTTTTGAAAAAACCTTCAAAAGAATTCTTTGAACAAAGGAAGATGAGTTCCTCTGAAATGAATAAATTGATTAAAAAACACGCTGAATTTATTTCTTTAAAGTTTACAACTCCGAATATTGTTGATGATATTTTATGGGGGCAGTTGAGAAAATTAGGAAAACATTTGGTTCACTATCTTGGTGAATTGGACTTTAGTATTTTAGATTATTATATTCATATGGACGGAAGAAAAGCAGAAATATTGATGGAATGTCTGGAAAATGAGCTTCCTCAAAAACTTCCGGTATTGGGTCCGCAGGTAATTAGGTATAAGGATGTGGAGAAATTTAAAAAATCTCATAAAAATTCTTCATTGTTTTTGAACCAGGGAAGAATAGTTGCTATTGATGACAGAAGAATAAGAAAAATAAAGGATGGAATAAAAGAATTTTTGAAAAAAGAAAAATTAAAAATGCCTTCTTATCTGAAAAAACCTCTTTCAAAAGCTAAACTGGATAAAAAACCAAAAAAATCAGTATTGGAAAAGTATTTGATTTGGAGAAAGCTGTTTAGGAAATGAATCAGAGTAAACCTCTGAAAGTTGCATGATCATCCTTTAGAAGCTTTTTGTTGTCAGGATTATATTTAAAGAAAAATTCTAATTCCTCTGGAATTTCATTTGCAGAATCCCCTTGTAAATATTGAATATATTTCTCTATTACAATTGAATTATTGTCTGGTTTTTCTCCTGCAGGAATGATATTATAGCGTCCTAGAATTATATCTATTTTACTTTTGAGTTTATAT
>CAZVOT010000198.1:0-1645 GCA_964628775.1 Candidatus Woesearchaeota archaeon | reverse complement strand
TTAATGCCTCAGTTAGAATAGTTTCTACTTCTATTAATCTTTTATTCAAAATATTTTCATCCATTGCTTCAGCGCTGTACCTGATTATTTCTTCTGTTCCGCTTGCTCTAATTAGGAACCAGGATTTATCACTGAAGTCCAGACGAATGCCATCTATGATATTTCTTGAAGTGCATTCTGTATTTTTTGTGAGTTCCATAATTTTTTCCATTGCCTGTATTTTCTTTCCGTTTATGCATTCTATTTTGTTTCTTTTGAAAAAAACTTTTGGCAGGGATTCTATGAATGTATCTATAAAATCTAAATTATCAAGTTTAGATAATAACCAGGCTGAGCCATATATTGGGTCTGGAAAGTTGTTCATTTCTGAAAGCATCATATGTCCGCAGGGTTCTATGCCTGTTAATATTTTGTTTTTTTTCATTTCACTTGAAATATACTTGTCTCCTACTTTTGTTCTTATGACTTTAGAATTATTTTTGGACAGTGCAAAGTCCAGCAGCATCGAACAGTCAATAGAAGATACAACACCGCCATTGTCTTTTTTTGTTCTTAGGTATGCAAAGAAGGCTGAGAATGTATCTAGGGGGACAAAACCTTTTTTTGTAATGAAGGTAGTTCTATCTCCGTCTCCGTCAAGACAGATGCCTAACTGGAAATTATTTTTTTTAAAAAATTCTTCTGTATCAGTTAAATTTTCTTTTATAGGTTCAAAATCATGATTTGGGATTTCTTTTGGTTCTTTGTTTAGGACAAAGACATCTATACCTAGTTCTCTGAATAATTTTTCTGTTAATATTCCTGATGCACCGTTTGAAGCATCAATTAAAATTTTGAAAGGTTTTAGAATACCCACTCTTTTTCTTATATCTTCTATGTAACTATTGGTTATGTCTTTTTTGAAAAGTTCTCCCTTTGTTTCTGTATCAATATACTCTCTTAATTTTAGAATTAATTCTAGTTTTAATTCATCTTCACTGCTAAAAGCCATTCCCTCTTTATTCAATAATTTTATTCCATTGTAATTTGGAGGGTTGTGACTTGCTGTTATTACTGCTCCGCTGTCTAGACTCCATTTTTTTACTGCAAAAGAAACTAAAGGAGTTGGGACTAAACCTAAATCAAAAACTGAAACTCCGGAAGATAATAATCCGTCCATTAAAGCATTTTTTAGAACTTTATTTCCTTTTCTTGAATCATTACCTATACAGATTTTTTTTCCTTTTCCCAAAAATACTGCAAGGGCTTTGCCTAATTCGTAGAAAAAACCAGGAGTTATTTTTTCTCCGTATATTCCTCTTATTCCTGCTGTTCCAAAAAGTCCTGTCATAAGGTTTTTTCTATTTTGATGATTTTATAATAGTTTCTAATGAAAGTAGAGACTATTATAAAAAAAATAATAATACTTTTTTTGAAAATAATGCTTTTTATCGCTTTATTTTTGTTTATAATTGATTAAATTGGTTATTTGGTTAAATTAATATTTAAAATGTTATTATTTTTAGTTAAGAGGAGAATTGTATTTAAAGAGAATAAATAACTACTATGAAAAAGTTTATAAGTGTTATAAAAATATCTTAATGGTATGAAAAAACTTGTTTATAAGAAAGATGACTTGACTTTTGTAAAGGATATTCTAATGTTT
>CAZVOT010000197.1:0-1669 GCA_964628775.1 Candidatus Woesearchaeota archaeon | reverse complement strand
TTTAGCAGATTATCAGAGTCCCAAATCTTGGTTATAGTCATTCCAAAAATTTGCTGGCTTAAAACATCAAGGCAATTTTTGGGAAAAGTTATTTTATTGATTTTTTGTTCAACAATTTCCTTTTGTATTACACAGCATTCAACTAAATCATCTCTGTCTGTAATAATAAATCTGCCTTTTATTGTTTCATGAAGCTTATGGCCTGCTCTTCCAAGTCTTTGTATCGCTCTTGCGCTTGATTTAGGCGAGCTTAGCATGATTACAAGGTCAATATAACCAATATCTATTCCAAGTTCAAGAGAAGTCGAGCAGACAACAACTTTTAACTTACCATCTCTCAGCCTTTCTTCAACATTAAATCTTTTATGCTTGCTTAAAGAAGAGTGGTGTGCTGCAATATCCTCGCCATATTCTGTAGGAAATGTTTCTTTTAAACGATTAACAACTCTTTCTGTAGCTGCCCTGGTATTGGTGAAAATAAGTGTGGTTTTATGCTCTTTTATTAGATTATTCATAAGTTCATAGGTATTTTCCATTATTCTTTTTTCTTCAATCAGGTTTTTCACAGGAGTGAGCACAGCCAAATCAATTTTCTTGCTGAATTGTATATTTGCAATTTCAACCTGCCTGTTCCCAGATATTCCAACAAGAAATTTCGCAACTTCTTCAAGCGGTTCTATTGTCGCTGAAAGCCCGATTTTAACAGGCCAGACTTTACTTAGATCATTAAGCCTTTCAAGTGTTAAACTTAGATAACTGCCTCTTTTATTATCAAGAGCATGTATTTCATCTACTATGCAAAACTCAAGAGACTTAAGATTATCTATAAACTTTGGAGAAGTAAGTATAATCGCTGAAGATTCTGGTGTACTTATAATAATGTGGGGGCAATTTCGTGCCATTTTTTGTCTTTCATAAGGAGTTGTGTCTCCTGTTCTTACCCCCACCCTAATTCCAAATTTTTTGCCAGCCAACTCTTCCATTTCTTTAAGAGGACAATTTAAATTAACTTCTATATCTTTAGATAGTGCTTTAAGGGGAGAAATATAAAGTGCATAAACTTTATTTTCTAATTCATTTTTTTCTGCTAAATTTATAAGATAGCTTAATATTGAAGCAAATGCAGATAAAGTTTTTCCACTGCCTGTTGGAGAAGATAAGAGTATATCTCTTCTTCCATAAATAGGAACTAGCGAATATTTTTGAGAGTCTGAAAAACTTCCAAACTTCTGCTTAAACCATTTCGAAACTATTGGATGTAAAACTGAATTTATTTCTTCATCAGTATTAGGTTTTTCTATATATCTTACATTAGTCATTTTAGGTATTCTAATCTATTTAACTTTCTTTTAATTGTGAAACCTATCTTTTCTTTGAAGCTTTTAAGTCTTTCTCTTTTTGTGATATAGAGAATATAATAACCTCTTTTTGTAGTCATAATTTTATTTTGAATCTTTAATTGTGATAGTAATTTACTCGCCAGAGTTATTCCTATTTTATTTGCAGAAGACATGCTTACAACATATCTTGAAGCACTACCTTCACTGTCAAACAAACCCCTTAAAAAACCACAAACAAATTTTTCATTTGAACTATTTAAAATTTCTTTTGGAATTTTCCACTCAAAGGTTCCAAATTTTCCATATCTAGATAAATCCTCACAAATGAT
>CAZVOT010000196.1:0-1670 GCA_964628775.1 Candidatus Woesearchaeota archaeon | reverse complement strand
AAATACGTAAAGACAGGGCAAAAGAAAAATACAGGGGAAGAGATAGAGATGAAGGTAGAGGGAGATAATATAATACCTGGAACTCTAAACAGTATCTTAAAGTAACCTAAAGCGTGAGCTAGGGTAAAAGATAACTTGGGGTTTATTTTTTTTTAAAGAATTATTTTATATGTCTTCTATCACTTTTTGCTGTATAACGTTTGAATAAAGCGGCCGTTAAGCGCAGCTTCATGGTCCGCTTGAATGAATTGTTAGAACTTAAATTATATAATTTCTTTCCATTTCCAATGAGTTATACTTCGTTTTTGCGTATCATGATCTATGCCCTTTAAAGCTATGCCTTCTGGGCTTAGCTTTATTTTAAAACCACCTAGATATAATGGCTCGCATAAAGGATTACAATCATTGATTAGCTTTCTTAATAAAACTGGTAAATATTTAATTAAATTTATGTCTCCCAAGCTTAAAATTATTACTCCTGGTGAATCTTTAAGTAGATAGTGGTTATCACTCCAAAAGTCATTGTCATAAGTCAATAAATATCGTTTTAATTCTTTGGCTTTTTTGTAATGGAAAGTATCTTCTTCTTTTTTTAACTTTAAGTCTTCCGCAACCCAAAAGACATTCATATCAGATTTTTTTAAGTGTTCTACCACTTCTTTTTCTATGTCATTGTCTGCGTATATACGCCACTTATATTTTGTATGTTTGTTCATATTAAAAAATGCTTTCTAAACAAAAACAAGTTAATTCTTTCTCCTTACCCCAATGAATACAGATAAATTTATTTTTGCATTCTTTACAGAGATTCCCAATGTTATCTTTATGAATATCCATTGTTCCTTTTTCTGCATGCAAGTCAAAGAGCTGTTTTAAATATTTTCCGGCGACGAGGCGGTGTAGATTATCTTTTTCTTTGAGTCCTAACCATACAAAAACGCCTTTGTCTCCACGAGAGTCGTTACATTTTGGACAAGATAATACCATATTGTCTGCTGAATCACCGCCACCCCGACTACGTGGTATAAGGTGATCTGTTTGCAGGTTTTCTTTTGATCCACAAAAAACACATTCTTTTGGGAGTTCTTGTTCTTTCTGCCATTCTCTTATCGTACCAGACATTGTGATTTCACCGTTGCGAAGGGCCTTAAACCTGTCAGATACAAATTTATAATTTATTTTCTTCATAGCTGAGCGGGAGATGAGTTTTGCATACTCATATAGTAGTTCTTCACGAATTGTTTTTACATATGGAGGAGGCATAATTTTTATTTATTTTTTGTTCTAACGGTTCGGCTAAGCGGTTTGCAAACAATCAATACCAAAATATTTCATTGATTATAAAACACTTTAAAACCAGAAAAATCGTTCACGGGCAAATCCGCCTTCAGCTGATTGTTATACAATTTTTTTAACCTTTAAACAGTTCAAAACTAAATATATTTTATAATAAATCGTTTATTATACAAATACAACTAGAAAAAACAACCCGGGAACTAAAAAACTTACGGTAAGTAAATTATTTGAATATGGAGAAACCGGAACCCGCAAGTCATGGGAAAATGTTTTAAAAAACTTAAAAATATTAAAAATTCTACCAATCGAAAATCCACGGAATTTTTGTGATATAGTTCGCATATTACACCACCCCTTGAAAACCCTGCTATATA
>CAZVOT010000195.1:0-1680 GCA_964628775.1 Candidatus Woesearchaeota archaeon | reverse complement strand
ATTTATGATCCTTTAGATAAAAAAAGAGAAGATATAAGCAAGAAAGGACAATTAGAATATTATACAATAACAAGATTAGATGAGGCAATTTATGGTTCTCCTTCGGAAGGAAAAATAGATCAACTTAAAATTGAAATAAATAGTTAAATTTTAATATATATTTTAACTTGGATAATCTATGCCATTGGGTTTTAATATTTCAGAAGTCAAAAAAGAAAATATAGATAAAAAAGTTAAGGAATCTTCTCTTTTTTTTAAGAGCTGTATATATGCTGTAGATTCAGCATTTGAGATAGTTTTTTCGTTTTTAGGCGATTACATTAAAAACATAAAAAATGATGATGAGAGAAAAGAATTTGAGAGCAGTTCATTTTTTATTAAAATTAAAGAGATTTCTCTTTCAGTTCTTTCTACAACAAAAGAACCAACTAATAAAAAGAAAGAACCAATTAATAAAGAGAGAATAGTAATAATACCCGATCCAAGTAAAATTTTTGAAATAAAAAAGAAAGCATTAAAAACAATTTCAAAAAACTTTTTTAATTCTGTTTATTCACAAACAGGAAGTCCTTCAATTACAGATATTCAGGATGAATCAAATAAATTTGCGGGTGGATTATTTGAGAGATATGGGCCGAAAAATTTACATTTTCAACATATAGATTATCCTAAAGAAATTGAAAAAGCAAAAGAAAATAAAAAAGAAGCAAAATTGCTTTTTGGAAAAGATATTGAAGAAAGATTCCTTGTTTTTGCTCTTTCTTCCCAAGATAAAAATTTTGATAAAATAAAAAAGGAATTATTTGAAACAATCAAAAACAAAGATTTTTCTTTTATATTAAAAGCAATTTACTTTTCAATATATAATATACTGCAAGATTACAGTTCTAAATATCAGGGAAAAACCGTAGATTTTAAATTTTTAAAAGAAGAATATAAAGATAAAAACATTCCTTTAGATTTAGAAAAAACAATTCAAAAAAAGATAAAAGAAAAAAATTTAATTATTCAAGCCAAGAAAATAATGCAAAAAAAAGAGGAGATGGGTGTTTCCTTAAAAAAAGGCAAAGAAAAAATAGAACTGAATATACCAAAAATAGAAGAAATTTCTTCTTTTGGAAAATTACCTCTGACTAAAAATGTATTTAAAATGTATTTTAATGATATCCTCCCTGGAAGCATTGATTTTTATTCAGATATTTTCTTTTCAACAATTTATCTAGCAATTTATAAAAAAGTTCAAAAAGAAAAAAAATTGAGGTGTCTTAATTCAAAAAAAGATTATTTTATTGAAAAAATAAATTTAGAAATAAAAAATTTAGGTGATAATCTAAAAGAAGCAGAATTTTTTTTAAAAAATTATAGAGATAAAAGTAAACCAGAGGAAGAAAATAAAAATCAAGAACTTTCTACAAAATATACAAAAGAATTAGATAACTTAAAAAAAATCACTAATGAAATGAATTTAATTTTTGAAAGTTTTTCATCGGTAGGTTATTTAAGATTTATTAAAGATAATATTAGAAAAATTAATTTATTATTGTCTGCTTTTTTTAAAGATGTTAGGGCATCAGATAATAAAACAGCAAAGGATGTAAGAGAACTTAAAACAGAGGATTTTGAAGATAATTTTAACTCTTTTAAAAATAAATTACTTAATTTTTTTAAAGTTGAAGAAAT
>CAZVOT010000194.1:0-1687 GCA_964628775.1 Candidatus Woesearchaeota archaeon | reverse complement strand
GGTGCTATTATCCAGTCACCTAATTTTATAATACCTCCACCAAAAATGAAAATCCCACCTATTAAATTTTTAGCAACCTCCTGTGCTGAAAAAGCAATTGCAATACCAATAATTCCGAATGAAGCAATAAGTGCTGTAAAATCAAAACCAAGTATATACTGCAAACCAAAATACGTTGAAGAAAATATCAAAGTATAATTAATGATTTTTGCAATAATCTTGTAAGAAGATCCTTTTGTTTTTTTTCTGAGAAAATTTTTAACTAGTAGTGATAATGTCTTAGCTATAAAAACAGTAAACCAAAAAAGTAATATAAATAAGACTAAATCAACCAAAGAAACATTACCAATAAGCGCTGTTGTATCTACCATGATTTGATTATGAATTTTCCAAAACTTAAATATGTAAAATTCGATATTATTTGCATTAAAATGGAGAGTGGTGAAAAAATAGATGAATACATTATTTAAACTTCTGATTGGTGTAGTTTTATTAGTAGTACCTCTGGGAATGTATGCATATGAACTAATGAATGGACTTAATGGTGTTTTTGAATTGAATCTTCTTCGTTCATTAGGAATATTATTACAAGGTTCTGTTCCATTATTTTTCATGCTGATTGGACTGTTTGTTGTTTGGTTAGAACTTGATGAATTAAAAATGGAAAAAGAATTAAAGAAAGAGGAAGTAAAAGAAGAAGTCAAAGAAATAAAGAAAGAAATAACTGCATCAAAACCAAAAAAGAAAACTACTAGGAAAAAGTGAGTTTTTTTAAATCTTGAATAATAAATTTAATCTATGGGAATTCAGATATCTGGGATAATCCCAAAGAATGAAATAGAGATAGAAATACTTTCAGGAAAAAAAATAGCTATTGATGCTTACAATATCCTTTTTCAATTTTTGAGTATTATAAGACAAAGAGATACAGGAGAACCTTTAAGAGATTCAAAAGGTAGAATAACTTCTCATCTTTCTGGAGCTTTTTATAGAAACATTAAATTATTAGAAAATGGTATAAAACCTATTTTTGTTATAGATGGCCCACCTCCTGCTTTTAAAATGAAAGTTCTTAGAGAAAGAAATAAAGTAAGAGATGAAGCAAAAAGGAAATGGAAAGAAGCTGTTGAAAAAGGAGAAAAAGAAAAAATCATGACTTATGCTCAAGGATCTTTGAAAGTGACAAAAGATATGATTGATGATGCGAAAGAACTTCTAATTGCCATGGGTATTCCTTGCATACAGGCGCCATCAGAGGGAGAAGCACAGGCAAGTTTACTTGTTCAGAATGAAGATGCATATGCTGTCGGTTCTCAAGACATTGATTCAATTATGTTCGGAGCACCAAAAATGATTAGGAATCTATCTATAACAGGGAAAAGAAGATTACCTAGACAACAAACATGGATTGAAATAAAACCTGAATTAATAGAATTGAAAAAAGTTCTAATGAAACTAGAATTGACGCAGGAACAATTAATTACATTAGGAATATTAGTCGGAACAGATTATAACTCTGGTGGAATAAAAGGTATTGGCCCTAAAGGAGCATTAAAATTAGTTAAGGAAAAAAGTAATTTAGAAAATGTTTTAAAGGAAATTGAATGGAATTTTGAAATAAGTCCACAAAAAATTTATGATTTTTTTTTGAACCCACCTGTAAAAGAAGATTATAAAATAGAATGGA
>CAZVOT010000193.1:0-1700 GCA_964628775.1 Candidatus Woesearchaeota archaeon | reverse complement strand
TAATCCAAGTAAAAAATTAATGTTTGGCAGTTATCCTTATCCAAGAAATTTTTATATCTAAAATTTGATTATTACATAAAATTTTATTAAAATTTAACAACAATATGACAATTAGAAAAAAACAAAAAACAATAGACGAAATTAAGGAAAAAGTTATAAATAATATCAGGGATTTTGGGTTTAGCGTAAAAAGAAATGAGAGCTTTGGCAGAACAATTTATTCAATAGACAATGACAGGTTATTTGTTGATATTATTTATGCGAGCTTGAATAATAGAGGAGAATATTTTTTTGGAATAGAGCAAGAGCAATTTGAAAAAATGTATGAAAAAACAAGAAATTTTTTTCAGATTTTTGTATGTGAAAATGAAAAACAAACATTTATAATTCCTTTATCTTTTATGATAGAAATCTTAAGAGACGCTAAAGCAACCGATCATAAAACCTTCAGACAATGGAAACCCATTATTAAAATGAAAAACGGTTTATATATTTTGAGGTTATTTGGACATTATAACATAACCGATTACTTAAATCGTTATGATTACTTAGCTTGCGATAAAAAAGAATTACCATCATTGAAAACTTTTAATGTTAAATATGTTCCCGAGATTAAAATTCAAAGGGTGGAACAAGAATACAAGAATATAGCGGAAGAGAGTGGGTTTAGAAAAGAAAATATTCATACCACAACAATAGATATGTTGAAAAATATAGGCGAGTGGTGTGGTTTTAGGGTTTTATCCGAAAGCAAACCAGCGGGAATTGAAAATTTTCCCTATCTAATTGATTGCTTGTGGTATAAAGATAATGATCTATATCTTGCTATTGAGGTTTGCGATAAAGGCAATATAGAGAAAGACAAAGACGCTTTAAAACTCGCTAAATCATTTGGTGCTAGAAAAATCGTTATAGTTTCAAATATCAATAAACTAGAAAGAATTAGAAAAATTTTTATGTTTAATGGTGAAATAAAATTTTGGACAGAGATATGGAGTTTCGATAGAATTTTCAATATGTATAGATTTGGGAAAGAATTTTTTAAAAATTTTGATAAATTCAAAAAATGTAGTTGGAACGAAACTTTACTAGAATACTTATAAAATATGTTAACCTTGAATAAAAATTTTATAAAATTGTGCATCCTAAATCAGGATATTATTAGAAAATATTTTCCAATTGTTGGCGGTACCATTATAAAATATAAGAAATCGGGAATAATAGATATTATTTCCCCGAGTGTGATTTTGAGTGGTATTGATTTTAAACAAGTTGCAAAAGAATGTTTTATCATCCCTACTCTAAAAGAATTATTAGAATGTTATAAAAAAATATTTAATACAGATGCTTTTTTGATAAACTATCAAAACGGTAAATACCATGTACAATTAAACAAGCACAAAAATTTTAAAGGAGAGAGCGAGGAAGTAGTTCTTTTGAAAACAATTATTGATTTTAATCTATGTTAGAAATTTGCTTCATTTAAAGAATTTCAATATTTTGTTTCTGAAATTAAAAATGAAGGTGAAATTCAAGTAACCGTTGATTTAATTTTAGAATATCGCCACCTGACACAAGAACAGAGAGATAAATTAGATGAATTTATAAAGAAAGAATGCGAAAGAATTACTAATGAAGCTGAAACTAAAAAATTGCCAAAAGAGTATAAACGAGATTACGAAAATTGGACCAATAACGCG
>CAZVOT010000192.1:0-1703 GCA_964628775.1 Candidatus Woesearchaeota archaeon | reverse complement strand
TTTGTTTCAATTATTATTCCTTGTCGAAATGAAGAAAAATATATTGGAAAATGTCTTGATTCTGTGCTCGGGCAAGATTATCCAAAAGAGAGAATTGAGGTTTTGGTTGTGGATGGAATGTCAGAAGATGAAACAAAACAAATTGTAAGGAAATATTCAAAAAAACATCATTTCATTAAGCTTTTGGCAAATCTGAAAAAATTTACCAATTTTGCTTTTAATATAGGCATAAGGACTTCAAGAGGTGAAATTGTAATGTTAATGGGAGCTCACGCCGGCTATGCAAAAGATTATATCTCAAAATGTGTAAAATACTTAATTGAATATAATGCTAACAATGTTGGCGGGATTTTAAAAACCGTTCCGAGTCAGAACACTCTTTCAGCCAATGCTATTGCTCTTTGTTTGTCGCATCCTTTTGGGGTTGGTGGTTCTCGATTTAGGAAGGGTATAGATAAGCCAGTGTGGGCGGATACGGTTTTTGGAGGATGTTATAAAAAAGAGGTGTTTGAAAAAATAGGATTATTTAATGAAAAACTTCTTAGGGGTCAAGATATGGAATTTAATTTAAGATTAAAAAAAGCCGGCGGGAAAATACTTTTGGTTCCAGATATCGTCGCATATTATTATCCGAAATCTGATCTTAAAGATTTTTTCAAACATAATTTTAAAGATGGATTTTGGCAAACTTATGAGTTTAAATTTACAAGAAAACCTTATTGTCTAAGGCATTATATTCCTTTCCTTTTTGTTTTAGTTTTATTAGGGACAGGAATATTAGGAATTTTTTTTCTAATTTTCTTTTGGTTATTTTTATTTATTCTTGGTTTATATCTTTTAGTAAATGTTTATTTTTCTGCTAAAATTGCCATTAAAGAAAAAGATTGGAGATATTTTTTTGTTATGCCGCTTGCCTTTACCCGTCGTCACTTTGGACACGGGTTTGGGTCTTTAATAGGAGTAATAAAAATTTTTATTTAAATTATGAAAGAAAAAAAACAACAAATATTATACAAGAGATCAAAAATGGTTTTATTGTTTAAAAAAATATTAGTTGTATTGCAATCTCTATTGCCAAAAAGATGGTATGAACTTTTTTTTAAATTTACATTTCGAATTTACAAAACATTAATTCGGATAGCTTATTTTAGATTTTGTATTTATTATAAAATCAGAGGTGATAAAAAAGGGTTTAAAAAAGCAAAAACTATTTATAGAGTAATGCCTTATTCACTTGTTGGTATCTCTGGATTATCTCAAACTTATGATATAGCAATTGAGGTAGAGAAAAACAATATTGGTGGCTGTTTTGTCGAATGCGGAGTAGCACAAGGGGGCTCTTCTGCTCTTATGGCTCTAGTTGCTCACGATTATAAAAAAAATAGGAAGATATGGCTTTTTGATTCATTTGAAGGTCTTCCTGAGTTCACAGAGGAAGATTATGATGAAAAAGAACAATCTACTGGTAAGCATATTCGTCCCTTGGAAAAGGGTTCTTGTTTAGGTACTTATCAAGAAGTTGGGAAATTGCTGTTTTTAAAGTTTGGTTTGAACAAAAAAAATATCTTTTTAATAAAAGGTTGGTTCCAAGAAACTTTACCAAAATATAAAAATGAAATTGATAAGATTTCATTGCTACGAATTGATGCTGATTGGTACGAGTCTACAAAATGTTGCTTGGAGAATCTTTATGATAACGTTAT
>CAZVOT010000191.1:0-1707 GCA_964628775.1 Candidatus Woesearchaeota archaeon | reverse complement strand
AAGGAATTATCTCAAAATCTGATTTTCCTGGCTTTGTTACAAGTAATTTTTCAACCCTCTCTTGCTTTTTCTCTTCAGCCAAATTAAGGTTATCTGCTAATCTCTTTGAAAATATTCCATTAAATTCAATATAATAAATGGGATGGGTTGATTTTACGATATGACCATTAATAAAATGGGGGCCTGGTAATTTTAATAAGAATTTTTTTCCTATTATGCCTAAATGCTGTGTAATTAACAAGAGTTTATCTATCAATTTTTCAGAAACAGATGTGTAATTAATGACATTTCTTGATTTGTGTATTGAGCCATCACCATCTATAAGGCCACTAATAAAAGAATAAATTACACTTTTAGGGGAAAGCAGAATCTGGTAAGGAATTTCTTTAGTATAAGCATCTTTTCCAGCCAGATTAAAGCTATAAGCTAGGAAATTGCATAATATTCTATTATTTATTCTTATTTGATAAAGCTGGTTTTGAACTAGCTGGCCTGAACTAGTTTTATAAGGTATAATTTTCTGTTCTATATTAGCTATATATGAAAATTCGTTTTGTAAAATTAAGGCAACCCTATTAACTATCTCTTCAGAAGCAGAACAAAATGCTATCCTATTTGTTGCTTTCTCAATCCATCCATCTGATAAAAACTGTCCAAGAAGATAAGCTATATTTTCATTAAGCTCGAGATACTTATTATTAAGCAATTTTAGTTTAAAATTCTCTTTAAAATCCGGATATTCTGCTTTTATAATAACAAAATCCTCTTCAGTTAAATCTTTGGCTTCTTTCCATTCGTATTCTAATTTTTTATTTAAAACTTTAAATTGTTGTGAGGGAGTTACAATATTTGAAATTCCATTATTTAGAGTAACTTTTAAAAGCTCTTTTTCAAGCATTTCGTATAGCTCAATTACTTTTTGAATGCCTTTTTGAGTATAAACAAAATCTCCTCTTTGAACTTCTTCTATAGGCAAAAGTCCTTTTGTAGTTAAAATCTGAGTATCTTTAACAAAACACTCTCCAACTATTCTAGCGCTCTTTTTAGTAGGCCCTTTATCAAGACCCATTTCGTTCATAGCATAGAGTATTCTTCTATGAACAGGCTTTAATCCATCTTCAACAGAAGGAAGAGCACGAGCCACAATAACACTCATAGCATAATCAATATAACTCCTCTTCATCTCCCCAGATATTTCTGCGCCAATAACCCTATCATCATCAAGATCTTTCAGATTAATTGAAGTTTTTTCCAAAACTTCTGCTTCATATTCTTTGTCTTCAAGAATGTCTTTGTCTTTAGTCTCTTCTTTTAAGCCTTTTTTAAGCTCTTCTTCTCCGTTACCGTTTTCTTCGTCGTCTTGTTTTTTTGGTGTCATGAAGTTATTATTAATTTAAATTTACCTCTATCATTGAATGTAACTTCCATCCATCTCGAGAATAGTTAAAGTTCTTAGGCAAATCTCCGCGAGTTAATTCTTTCCAATTTAAAACATAAGCACTATAAACCTCTAAAGAAGGAAACCCCATTTGCTTTGCTCTCTCTTCTCTTTGTTTATTTAATTCTTCAATTGTTATAGGCATGTTATAAATCAACCTCCGCAATATGCGCATTCTTCGTGATGAACTCTCTTCTTGGGCCAACTTCATCTCCCATAAGCATGCTGAATGTTTCGTCTGCTTCAACAGCATCCTCAATTGTAACTTT
>CAZVOT010000190.1:0-1709 GCA_964628775.1 Candidatus Woesearchaeota archaeon | reverse complement strand
ATACCGGAATTGAAATCAAAAAAAGACAATCTTGAAAAAGAAAAAAAGATAATTGAAGAAAAAACAGAAATCTTGGAAGATAAAAATATTAAATTAAAAAAAGAACTTGAAAATAAAATAAGTTATATAGAATCAAAACTTCAGAAAGAAAAAGAAATTTCTCTGCCGGATATTTTAATACCTAAAAGAACAGTGAAAAAGAAATTTTCTAAAATCAAGAATCCAGCCAAAAAAATAAGCACAAAATTAAAAAATATAAAAAAAGAAAAAATATCAAAAATAATAACCAGCCGGAAGCCATTTAAGGATATTAGGAGTTCTGAAATAAAACAATAAAGGGCTGAAAAAGAATTGGACACATCAAAATTAAGAATTATAGAAAAAATTGACTGCGAAACATCAAAAGATTATGGTATAGAACCGGAGAAAAGAAGTATTGAAGAACACATTAATCTTGGAATAATAAATCTGGATAAATTTCCAAATCCAACAAGTCATTTAATAAGTGATTTTGTAAAAAAAGTTCTTAATGTAAACAAAGCAGGACATTCAGGAACCTTAGACCCTAAAGTAACAGGAGTTCTTCCAGTAGCCATTAATAAAGCGACAAAAATTCTCCAATCTCTTCTGGTTTCAGGAAAAGAATATGTCTGTTTGATGCATATTCACAGGGAAATGGAAAAAAAGGAAGTTGAGAGAATACTGATGTCTTTTCTAGGAGAAATTACCCAGCTTCCTCCTGTGCGTTCATCAATAAAAAGAGTAGAAAGGCAGAGAAATATCTATTACATCACTATACTTGACTTTAAAGATAAGGATATCTTATTCAAAGTAGGATGCCAGGCAGGAACATACATCAGGAAACTCTGCCATGATTTCGGTGTAAAAACAGGATTTGGCGCTCATATGCAGGAGTTAAGAAGAACAAGAGTAGCATGCCTCGATGAAACAAAAAACCTGGTTAATCTTCATGAATTATCAGAAGCAAAATACATTTTTGATACACAAAAAAATGAAAAATACTTGAGATACTGCATACAGCCCATTGAAAATGCAGCAGAACATCTAAAAAAAATGTGGATACTGGACTCAGCAGTAGCATCAGTTGCATACGGAGCAAAATTAAAAGTTCCTGGAGTTGCTAGATTCCATGAAGGAATAAAAAAAGGAGAGATGATAGGAATAATGTCTCTTAAAAATGAATTAGTAGCCCTTGGTACAGCAGAAATGGACTCAGAAGAAATAAAAAAAAGAAATTCAGGTATTGCAGCATCTCTAAAAAGAGTTGTAATGGAAAAAGATGTTTACCCGCGAATGTGGGAGACAAAAACTAAAAGCGAGTAATATGGCAGAAGAAGATTTAGATTTGAGCAGTATAAAAGATAACTTCTACAAGGAATTTCCAACAATATCTGAATTAGATTTTAAATTTAAAAATATCCCAGCAGAGGAAAAAGAATTAAGTGAAGAATTTAAATTAAATCTCCCAAGAATCTTTAAAACTATAACCCTTGCAGAATTTAAAATAACAAAAGATGGAATAATTACAAAGTTTAGTAAAGGAGAAGAAATAGAATTAAGTAAAGATGAAGGGATTCTGTTTTATTACAAAGAAGGGATACTTTCATTAATTGAATTAGGAGATGAGGAGATTACACGCAAGGATATTCTTCTTTCCTTGACTAATATCAAAGAAGGATTTCTAATTT
>CAZVOT010000189.1:0-1711 GCA_964628775.1 Candidatus Woesearchaeota archaeon | reverse complement strand
AAAGTTCTTGCCGTCGGGGGTTTGCTCTTGCCCTACGGGGGAAAGTTTACATAATTAACATTATCAAGAGAGTAAGTTGCGAATATACTTTTCTCAGAATAGATATAGGTGCTTGTAGATTTTGTGGTTTTTTGGATATAATAATAACATGAAAGTTTTTTTGAGTCATAGCTTCAAGGAAGGAGATAAGAAAGTTGTAAACTGGTTTACCCAGCTTATTACTGATTCTATCAAAGGTAGTGAAGTAATAACCGCCCAAAAACCAGCGGCTAAACCTGTTTGGTCAAAAATTAGTGGAAAAATAAATGAATGTCAAGCTATCGTAGCATTGCTAACAAGGGATGCCCAAATTAAAAATAAATCTGAATGGAGAACAAAGGGATGGATTTTATCAGAATTTGCATATGGTTTTGCTAAAGGCTTACCAGCGTTTGCATTTGTTGAAGAGAATGTTACTGACATAGGCATATGTACGGTAAAAGAATTTGTATCCTTTGTCCGGGGAAAACTAGATGTGAAAAAGCAAGAATGTATTGACTATCTGGAATCTGGAATTTCTCCTTTTAAGGATAGTAGTTATTCTTTTGAATCATATGACAAGAGAGCATGTATTTTAAAAAATGGTCATGGCATTTGCGAGTCTATAATTACAGTAAAAGCAACTTCAGATAAATTTTCACAACTCAAACATTCTGTTTCATTGGGAGACTCTGCAAGAAAAAATTTACAACTAAGTTCGTTCGCCCAAATTAAGAAAACTAGTTTTGAAAAACGTTTTGCGGGGCAAACACTTTTTGCAGATATATTGGAAGACTTTAATCAAAAAAGGAAACTAGAAATTACCAAACTCCCTGAATCTAATGGAGAAAAAATTAGTTTTAACATTAGATTTTCTCCAAATCTTAAATTGGGCGAAAAAGTTAAATATGGTTGGGGATGGAGTAGCCCCCAATTATTTGCAAACAAATTTTCACAATTAAAAAATAAATGTAAAAAAAAGAATTTGGCATTCATTGAATCGTGTTTAGTAACAAGGCATCCTATTGAAGAATTGCGATTTAGAGTAAGTTTTGAAAAGGGTTATCCAATGCGTGGAAAACCGTGGGTAGAAATATGTGACCACAATGGTAATATATTGGAAACAATAAAGAGGGTTGCAGAATTTGGAAAAATGTATTATACTGTATTCCACTATAATTTTTCACCAGTGCAGCGTAATGCGTGGTATAAGTTTAGATGGAAACCTGGATGATTGATGACTAAAGGGTTAAGTGGTATAAATTCTTATGAAAAGGAAAATAATAATGCATTTACTTCAAGAAGAAGAAGAGTGCTAATCTTACTCCAGGGAAAATTATTCCTGGTGATGTAGATACCCATGGGCATGCCCATGAGACCCTGTCCCCTTCGGGGGTTATTAGATTTGATAATATTTTTAAAGCATTTTCCTTCTGTAATCTAAGAGAAATTTCCTTAGATTTTTTTGGCCCAGCACAATCCTGGAAGATATATCCCCTTTATTTTTGCATTACACATAGAAAATCTTCGGCTCTCATTTGCGTTCTGCGGCGTTTTCTCGTCGGGGTTAATGGTTTTATACCTGCAGAATCAAAAGCTGAATCCGGGTTTCCTGCAAAATGAAAATGTCCGCTTTTGTTAGGGGTGGTGGCGGGTTTAGGAATAAGGGCAGGAAAAAGTTTGCATAACGATG
>CAZVOT010000188.1:0-1717 GCA_964628775.1 Candidatus Woesearchaeota archaeon | reverse complement strand
TAAAATGAAAAACAAATCACAAAAATCGAAGATTTTTGAGAACTCCAAAAAGTTTCCAACTTTTTTGAGTAAAAGAGGTGAAATAGTAATTCTGTTAATGATAGTTTTAACTATTCTATTTACCACCCCTAATCTGTCCAATATCATGGACTTTAGTCTTAAAAAATGGGACAAAATAAACTAAACAAAATACTTGAAGTTTTTTATGAAGAACCAAATAGAAGGTTTACTGTAAGGGAAATTGCAAACGAAACAAAAATCCCCCGAGCCACAGCACAAAATCATTTAGTGATGTTAAAAAATATTCAAAAGCTAATAAAAAAAGGAGAATCTCAGAATTTGGAATTCAAAGAAACTTTTGATAATGAAACAATTGAAACTGCAGTTGCATTTGCAAATACAAATGGAGGAATAATTTTGATTGGTGTCGGCAATAAAGGAGAAATCAAAGGGGTTTCGATTGGAAAGGAAACTCTAAAAGAATGGGTAAATAAAATTTCCCAGGCAACTGAACCAACTTTAATTCCAGAAATAGAAAGTTATGAAATAGAAAATAATAATATGATTGTAATAACAATAAAAGAATCTCCAATAAAACCAATTGCGTATAAAGGGGTTTGTTATATAAGGGTCAAAAACAGCAATAGAAAATTAAGTCCAAAAGAAGTTGCTGAACTTCATCTACAAACAACAGGCTCTTCTTGGGATTGTTATTTGGCAAAGGATGCAAGTTTAAAAGACATTGATATAGAAAAAGTTGCAGAATATATTCGATTAGCAAATGAAACCGGAAGAAGAAAGATAAAAGAAAAACCTTTAGAGGTTTTGAAGAAATTAGAATTAGTAAAAAATAACAAGCCAACTTGGGCAGCAATTCTGCTTTTTGGAAAAGAGCCTCAGAGATTTGTTTTACAGGCAAAAGTTCACTGCGGGAGGTTTAAAGATGAAACTACCATAATTGATGATGATTTAATAGAAGGAACAATAATAGAACAGGTTGATAGAATTTTAGAATTCATTAAAAGACATTTGAAACTTGAATTTGAGATGACTGGAGAGGCGAGAAGAGGAGAAAAATGGGAGTACCCAATCGACGCAATAAGAGAAGCTGTTATAAATGCAATTTGCCATAGAGATTATACAGAATCAAGCGATATTCAAATCAGAATTTATGATGATGAATTGATTGTTTGGAGTTCTGGTAACTTACCATTAGGAATCACTTTGGAAGAGCTGTACAAGCCACATAAATCTGTTTTAAGAAATAAGTTAATTGCACAAATTTTCTTCGATATTGGGTTTATCGAAAGGTGGGGGTCTGGAATAAATAAAATAATCACATATTGCTTAAAACAAGGATTGCCAGAACCAAAATTTGAGGAATATCAGGGTTTTAGAGTAATTTTTAGGAAGGATATTTATACCGAAGAGTATTTAAAAAAGTTAGGCTTGAACAAAAGGCAAATCCAAGCCGCAATCTTTGTAAAAAAAGAAGGTAAGATAACTAACCAAAAGTATCAAGAGATTAATTCAGTTTCCAGGCAAACTGCGACAAGAGAACTTACATTCCTTACTCAAAAAAATATTTTAAAACAAGTTGGGATAACAGGAAAAGGCACATTTTATATATTGACTCAAACGCCTCACAAACGCCTCACAAACGCCTCAAAGGCAATCATAAAATGAATCTGAAAAAAGAGCTAATCAAAAAGAAAGG
>CAZVOT010000187.1:0-1727 GCA_964628775.1 Candidatus Woesearchaeota archaeon | reverse complement strand
ATAGACTTATTTATACAAGCAGAAGAAACTAACTTAAACTTTGAGAAATACGGAAAAAAGTTAAACAGAAAAATAAAACCTTTTTTTGAGCTAAATTTTAACAAATTAAGCAAGGAGCTTAGAAACAATATTATTAACGGAATCGTACTGTACGGATATTTAAAAGTCTTTTAATAAGAATAATCAGATTTTTCTAATTTTACAGATCATCAACGTCAATAATATGTAAAAGACTAGAATGAACAAGTTTTTTATCTTGAACAAAAAGTTTTTTTTGCTTTGCTTCAATTTTTTGTAGATTTTCTTCAGCTTTTTTAATATCTTCTTTACATATTTTTTTCCATTTAACCTCAATAGCAATTTCTGGTTTATTGAATCTTAATAAACATGCATCAATTTCATAATCCTTAGCTTCTACGATTGTATCTATTAAACCAAATTTATCAGCTAAAGATTCTCTTATATTATCTTCTACTATTTTTGGTATTAATTCATTGATAATTCTTTTTATCTCCTCCTCATTAAGTTTTCTTTCAGAGATATTATATTTTTCATCAGCATAATAGAATAATTTTGCAAGTGGTGAAACATGCTTATAAATGAATCTATTTTTCCCGAAAATAGCTATTTTTTTGATTATACCAAATGAAATAAGATTGCTTAGGTATTGTTGGATTATGCTTGGATCATCTTTTTTTATCAATTTTCTAGAAAATAAGTAACTTGAAATTTCACCCGAAATCACTTTACCATTTGCTATCGCTCTAAGGATACCCTCATAAATTGATGATATAGTTCTTTCTTCTTCGAGAAAAATTTCACCAATCAATGCTGGAATTGTTTTAATAGAGCTAACTAGAATTTCCAAAAAAATTTCTCTTGCTTCCTTTTTTTCATTAAAGTATTCTATAGCTATCGGTTCTTTCATTAGTATTGATAGCTCTAAAAGTTGTTTTTTGCTAAGCTTGAATTTTTTTAATGTTTTAATACAATCTTTGAGATTTATCAACCCTATAGGCATCTCTACAAAAAGGCCAAGCAAAGCCGACCTGCCTGAAAATAACCTTTTTGATAAAAATAACGTTGAAGATATTAAAATAAGCTTACCTTGCTTTTTTGTATAATGCAAGAAGTCAAAAAAGCCTTCTTCAAGTCTATGAAATTCATCAACCACAACAGTTTTATTATCTTTTAAACTTCTTTTAAGGATTTCTATGAAGGTTTCGTAAGTTATTACTTTGTCATCTTTTTTGGAAATTATGCTTCTATCTCTTTTGACAAAGAAGTATTCATCATATTTAATAAAGTTTTCAATCAGAAAAGTTTTCCCAGTTTTACGTCTGCCATAAACTAAAATCCATTTTTTTGACTCTTTTATTTTCTTTGTTTCGTCAGGCCTTTCTATAATCATAGTAAGTATAATAGTGGTTATACTTTATAAACTTTTCGTTTTAAGAACAAGTTAGTAAAATTAATTATAAATTGCTTATCCCGTAGTTGTATTTAATCTCACATTAACTAAATGGAAAGCCCGCGCTATTTCATTTTTGTCAAGATCGTATATAACAAGCAACCCATCTATTTGCGAGGAGTATACAACCTGCCAGACACCAGCTGTCAGATTTCCGTAAACAGCAGGCTGATTTTTTTCTAGCTGAGCAATATCAGCTGCAGTCAGCTGGCCGATTTCTATGTTATAGTTTAAGTATGGCTGCACCTCTGGAAAT
>CAZVOT010000186.1:0-1740 GCA_964628775.1 Candidatus Woesearchaeota archaeon | reverse complement strand
TGTAATTGAATCAAGTTTTATTTACCCAAGTTTTGTTGAAATAATGAAAAACAACAAAACAGAAAAAAATGCAGATTCTTTGGATATTGCACAGGGAAATTTTTCAGGAGAACTTTCAAAAACATATTCAAAAGACGGTAATTATCTGTCAATTTCTGAAGAATGTATCAGCGGAAACTGTCTTGGTGTTGATGCAAATATTTCATTTTCTCTAAGCAGTCTAAACTCAGCCCACTCCATAAACTTGATTTCAAACAGCATAACAAGTTCTTCATCTTTTTTTAATCTCTCTTTCTTTGACACAAACTCAAATAAAATTTCTCTAGGTTCTGTTTCAGATACAAACACTTATAAAAAATATTCAATATGCAGTTCATACATAGAATGTCTTGACTTTCTTTCAAAGCCGAATTTAATAGAAAACATAATCCACTTAAGTTCTTCTCCTCCAACAGTCCATTCTCTAAATATAGAACATCTCTACCTTGATATTGAACCCTACTGCAAATCATATTTTTCAATTTTAACAGATGTTTACATAAAAAGTGTTTCAATAATAAACAAAAAAGACTCAGGTTTATCCCAGTACAGTGATTTTACATCTTTTAATTTAGGAAGTTTAAAAAGAAATGATAAATATACTATTTATATTACAGGTTTTGATGATTTATTCAACATAACTCCAGATAATTATTATTCCTCTATATTCATTGACTTTAATCAGGATGGCTTATTTTCAGAAAATGAAAAAATAAAATTAAATGTCCTTAACTATGAAGGACACGAAATAAATTTTAGTGCAGAATTTACAGTTCCAGAAACAGTAATAGAAGGTTTTACAAGATTAAGGACTATTATTGAATATAACAGTTCTATAATTGAAATATCTTCCTGCGAACAGGAAACTTACGGCGAAACAGAAGATTATTCAGTAAAAATAATGTATGATAATGATAGTGCATTGCCTGTATTAGAAAGCTTTTCATACACAGAAGAAGTTTTTGACAACCAGACAGATAATCCTATTCTCTTTGGAATAAATGCATCAGATGAATCTGGATGGAGAATGGACTTAAAATACAAATACGGCAGTGATGGAAGCATATTTGAAAAAATAAATGCAAATTACACAGAAAATTCAGGATTTCAAACTTTAACTTATTCAATACCTTACTTGGAATTCAGCAAATTTCCAGAAAAACAAATGTTTGTTTCTTATAATCTTGAAGATAATGTAAATAAAGAATATGTAAACAATCTTTCAATAGGATGGACAGATTGGCTGCCAATAACATACATAAAAGATAATGATAAAACTGAACCAGTATTCTCATTTTTTTCAGTTGATTCTGGCATAAGAATGGACAACACCGCTGTTCCAGTATCTATGACAATTTCAGCAGAAGATTATTCAGGATGGAATTTTGATGTTAAACTCACATCAAATAAAAATAATACTGAAAACTTTTTCTATAACCTAACTTCAACTTCTCTCTCTTCGCTTGAAACTTTATTCTATGATTTCCCGCATAATCTCTGGAAAACTTATGCAGGAGAAACTTTGTATGTTTCATACAAATTAAACGACTTGGATAATTCAGTGTCTTCATCAGAATGGAGTTCCTGGATTGAAAGCATAGGAATAATTGACAATTCTTATCCAGAACTCGAAGTTTATTCTCCTGAAAATAAAACTTACTCATCAGGAGATGTTAACTTGAACTTCTATTCTTTTGACAA
>CAZVOT010000185.1:0-1758 GCA_964628775.1 Candidatus Woesearchaeota archaeon | reverse complement strand
AGGAGGAATTATGGGCTATTTAGTAGGGTTGATCTTAGCAGTGGTAGCAATTATTTTCATCATCGTGGGCATTGTTTATCTAGTAGCATACATTTTCTACGGGTTAAGTTATTTAGTTTATTTTTTGCTTTCCTCTTTTGAGGGAAATATTGTATTAGCGATAGGTGCTATTATTGGCAGTTATTTTCTGCTCCGTTATGTGTTCTATGCTCTTAAAAATAAAGGATACTGGCCACCTGATTATGTTGTATTTGAAGATTCCGATGAGCAGACGGCTATAAATGAAGCAATCGCCAATTTTAAAAATTAAAAAGAGAAAGATATGAAAAAAACAGAATTTAATCCGATATTGACAATTGGATTGTTAATACTCTGTCCCATAGTTTTATATAATTTGATAAATCCAATAATAAAAGCAAAAAAATATGAACAATATTTTGCTTGGGGAAAAAACTATGCAGAAAGTGGAATTTGGAATACGGCAATAAAAAATTATGAGATTGCCCTGACATATCGCCCGGATGACCCAAAGGCAAAAAACGAGATAAGTTTTATAAAGAAGAAAAAAGAAGAAGAGGAAAAAAGGAAACAGAAAAAAATATCAGTTGCAAAATTACAGAAAAAAGCACCTGCAGAAGAAAGAATCGGTAAATATATTGTAAAAGAGCCGGTAAAAAGAAAAAAAGTTGTTTTTGATACGAAAACAAATCTAATGTGGGTAAGGAATGGTAATCTTGCAGGAAAAAAAATGACATGGAGAGAAGCAATAGAATATTGTGAAAGATTGAATTATGCAGGATATTCTGACTGGCGACTTCCAACAATTGATGAACTTAAAACATTAATAAAAAAAGATGAAATACCAGCTATAAATAACAAAGCATTTGATTGTCTCGAAGATTTGTACTATTGGTCGGCTACTACCTATGTAAGCAATACCGTCAGCGCATGGAACATGAACTCCTACTATGGTAATGCGAGTAGCAGCAATAAGATGTACCACTACTATGTGCGGCCGGTGCGTGGTGGCCCGTGAGACGATTATTTGATTATTTTTAAATTTTTATGTGGAGTATTGAAGAATTTTTACGTGGAGTAATAAGATGACATTGAAATGTGAAAAATGTAACGCCGATAATAGAGATATAGCAAAATACTGTAAATACTGCGGTGAGAAGAAGAAGGGGAATTTATGAATTACGAAGAGAGAAAAAAAGAGGAAGAGAAAAAAGAAAAAAGGGAAATGTTTCCTGAAGAGGAAGGAGAGAAGAAGTGTCCTGAGTGCGGGACGATTAATGAATTAGTGGCAAAGTTCTGTCGGGAATGCGGGTATAGATTCTTTAAGGAGGAAGAAAAAAAAACGGAAGAACCTGGGAAAACGGAAGAACAAAAGCCGCAAGTTGTTCAGGAGAAGAAAGAGGAAAAAGCAGAGGGGAAGAAGGAAGAATTAAAAGAGGAAAAAAGAGAAGAAAAAAAGGAAAAGAAGAAATCTTTTTTTTCAGAGGCGCAATTAGAAAGCATAAGAAAATCATCAGAAGAGATTGAGAAAGCAAAAGGAGTGAAGCAACGGGTAATTGAAGAAAATAAAGAAGAAGTAAAAGAATCAACTGTGATGATAGAGAGTCAAAAAGAAATAATTTCAGAAAAGATATATGTCACGGATAAGGAAAATCATCGCATACAGGTATTTACATCAGAAGGTGAATTTATAACAAAATGGGGTAAAGAAGGCAGTGGCGATGGAGAATTTATGGAGCC
>CAZVOT010000184.1:0-1771 GCA_964628775.1 Candidatus Woesearchaeota archaeon | reverse complement strand
CCGAAAAATGACAAAGTGCCTTTTCAATTTAAAGATTTAACTTGTGAAGTTGAAGTTGAAAAAGAAACTATGGCTTCTCCTGTTGTTTTAGTAGAAACTGAAAAAGGAAATTTTTGGTTAAATAAAAGTTGGACATTTGGCGAACTTTTTATAAGTTTTGTTTTAGTAGTTTTTTTAGTAATTATAATTTCAAGAGGAATTTGGAATTTCTTTTATCCTCAAATTGTAAAAATTAAAAGAATAAAATGACAAATTTTTTTAGCATAATTTTAATTGGAAATTTTTTTATGCTTATAATAATTATTTTGTTTTCTGGTTTTTTAGATTTAATGAGAAAATTTTATAAATAAAATGGAAATTTTTGATGAACTTTTTTTAGCATTTGACAATACTTTTGAAAATTTTATAATGGTTTTAGTTGCCTTTTTTATATTGCTAACTTTAATAAAATGTATTTTATTTTTTTTCAAAAGATAAAGATTGGTTTAAAAAATTAAAAAAATATGGTGGAAATTATATCTGCTTCTTCTACTGCCGAAATTATCTCTTCAAGTTTGGCTTATGTCGGGCAATTAGTAACTGATTTGAAATTAGTGCTTGCTTTAATAATTGGTTTGCCTTTGGGTTTTTGGTTAATTGGTCAAGTTGTGTCTTTGGTTGGTAGATTAAGAAAAAAATAAAGAAATTTCTTTACTTTAAAGGTCGTAGAATAATAGAAAAAAAATAGAAAAAAATATGAACCCAATAATTCCTATTGATGCTACTTTAATTAGTGATAGTTTGGCTTATGTCGGGCAATTAGTAACTGATTTGAAATTAGTGCTTGGTTTAATAATTGGTTTGCCTATTGGCTTTTGGTTAATTGGTCAAGTTGTGTCTTTGGTTGGTAGATTAAGAGGTAGAGGAAAAAAAGCATAGAAAAGATTTTTTTAGAAAAAGAAAGTAAAGGAAACTATTAAAAAAGGAGTTGATAAATGCTAAATCTCTTTAATGGTTTTATCGTAAAAGAAAGGGCTTTTCTCCTTTTTTGATAGTAAATTTTATGTTTGATTTAGGGGGGGATTTTATTCTTATAACGATAAATTATATTAAAGATTTATTTAAAGATTTATCTCCTTTGCTTTTTGTTATTTTTGGGTTAATAATTGGAATTTGGATTTTAGAAAATATATTTAATTTTTTCGGGCTTTTAAAAAGAGAAGAAAGAGAAGAAGAAGAAGAAGAAGAAGAAGAAATAATTTAATAATTATAAAAAAGGTCAAAAACTCAATAAAATAAACGATTTAAATGAGTTTTAAAAGGTTTAAAAACAAAAAAGGTATTAAACTACCTAAAAAAAATTATGTTTTTTGAAATACTACCTGAAAATATGACCGCTATGATAAGTTATACAAAAGATTTTATTAGTGATTTTATGCCGATTTTAGTAATTATTTTAGGGTTGGCTATTGCTTTTTGGATTGTAAAAGTATTATTTAAATTAAAAGATTAAAATTTGAAGGGTCTAATTAACTCTCAAATATATCTTAAATTGATAGAAATGGCTCTTAAACGATTTTTTAATCAAAAAAGGTATATTTCTACCTTTTATCAAAAAAAACTCTTAAAAGGGCTTTTAATGGCTCTTTTTTTATTTTTTATTTTTTTACCTAAAATAAGTTTAGGGGCTCCAATTTTTACTGATGATTTTAATTCTTATAATAATGGCAATTTAGACGGACAAGGGGGCTGGGTTTTTATGAACGGGGTAGGGCAATTAAAAGTTCAAGAC
>CAZVOT010000183.1:0-1777 GCA_964628775.1 Candidatus Woesearchaeota archaeon | reverse complement strand
CAGAACAGTTTTGGGATCGATGGAGAGATTTATCGGATGTCTTATCGAGCATTTTAGCGGCGCATTTCCAATTTGGCTTTCGCCAATTCAGGTAAAGATTTTAAATGTAGGAAAAGCTCATGAAAAATATGCCCTTCAAATCAAAGAAGAGCTGGAAAAAAATAATATCCGCGCTGAAATTGATTTAGAGAATAAAACAATGGGCAAAAAAATCCGCGATGCCGAGCTTCAGAAAATCCCTTATATGTTAGTGGTGGGCGACAAAGAAATGAAGGAAAAAACTATAAATGTCCGCAACCGCCAAGGCAAACAAACAGAAGAAAAAATCGATAAATTTATAAAAGACATTTGTGCTGAGATAAAAGAGAAGAAATAACATTTCTTGCCGTTAATGAGAATTCATTCAAATATTTCTAAATATCTCGTTTACCAGGTTCTCGGCTCGGCGTTTATTTCAGTTCCTGTCATAGTTTTGTTTTGGCAAGAGAACGGATTGAATTTTACTGAGATTATGATTCTGCAGTCACTTTTTGCATTGATAGTGGTATTATTCGAGGTTCCAACTGGCGCTTTTGCAGACATAATAAGCAGAAAGCTATCACTTGTAATAGGTGCCTTTGGTAGTGCATTAGGAATATTTATATATTCTATAGGTCATAATTTTGAAGGGTTTTTACTTGCAGAAATAATATTTGCTATAAGTGTCACTTTTATATCAGGAGCAGATTCAGCCTTTTTGTACGATACATTACTTCAAGAGAAAAAAGAGAATTTGTTCAAAAAAATATACGGTAATGTATTTGCTTGGTCTTTTATTGCTTCTGCCGTAGCAGTGGTTTTAGGAGGTATTATAGGAAAATACAGTTTAAGGCTAACTCTTACTCTTCAAGTTCCTATTTTTTTAACAGCAGGTTTGGTTGCTTTGACTTTTATAGAGCCGGAACACAAGAAGAGATTATATAAAAAAGGCTATTTGCACCATATTTATAAGTCAGCAAAATTTGCTTTGGTAAAAAATAAGGAAGTAAGATGGCTCATCATTTATTTGGGAACCATTCTTGCTGCAGGTAGGGTTGGTCTTTGGTTTTATCAGCCTTATATGAAACTTTCGGGCTTAGATATTTTTTATTTTGGTATTGCTTTTGCTTTATATAACATTATTGCTGCGGTTTCTTCAAAATTTGCTTATAAAATCGAAAGTTTAACTGGTAGAAAAATAGCTTTAATTCTGCCAGCGTTATTTTTATCCCTTGGTTTATATTTGTTCGGAAGCATTATTTGGATATTGGGATTTATGTTTGGATTTTTACTGCAGTTTGTTCGTGGTTTTTCAAGCCCAATCATCGAAGATTACATTAATCGCATTGTTTTTAGCGAGAAAAGAGCAACGGTTATGTCTATTGCTAGTCTTTTAGATAAGTTATTTTTTGCAGTATTTGCTCCTTTTATTGGTTATTTTGCAGATAAGTTTTCTTTACAGCAGGCGTTTTTACTTTCAGGCATTGTTGTTTTAGTTTCTTGTACTTCGCTATTATTACTGATGAGAAAAGATAAGGTTTTTGAAGAGGCGAGGGATTAGTTTCTTATTTCTTAATATGCTTTTTGACGATTTTATCCATTTGTTTTAAGGCGTGGTGATAATCTTCTTCTAAAGTTTGGACAAAGTGGTCTATCAATTTTTTATTTTTGAGTTTCTCTATCAAAATTAAATCTTTTTTTACTGTTTCTAGTCTTTTCTCTATTTCTTTTTTCGAGTGCCCCCTGTCCTTCAGGCGCT
>CAZVOT010000182.1:0-1782 GCA_964628775.1 Candidatus Woesearchaeota archaeon | reverse complement strand
TCCGTAACATAGGCAGTTGCAAAATTGCCCAAGCAACAGAGCACTTTTGGCTTGATAATTTCTATTTGCTTGTCTAAATAAGGCGAACAAGCTTTTATTTCTTCTTTTGTTGGATTGCGATTTTCTGGAGGTCTGCATTTTATTATATTGGTAATATAAATTTCTTTTCTTTCTAGACCAATAAAGCTTAATAGCTCATCCAAAATTTTGCCAGCTGCACCAACAAAAGGCCTTCCTTGTTTGTCTTCGTTAAATCCTGGTGATTCTCCAACAAACATAATTTTTGCAGAGCCACTGCCTTCACCAAAAACATGATTTGTTCTTGTTTTCCATAAATCACATTTTTTGCAATTCAGCACAGATTGCTTTATTTTATCAAGTTCTTCTACCATTTTTGATTAGCTAATGTTTAACGAGGCTTATTTTTAATCATTTTCCATTTTTCCAAATCAGAGCAAGCAAACCAGCGCTGGCCCATGCCTGAACAGGATTAGCAGAAGCTCTTTTGACTCCTTTAATTTTTGATACCGATAAATCTATGATTTTGTTGTTTATAACAGCATATAACTCAGGAATTTTTCCAATTTCTTGATATGCTTTTAACAAAGAATTTTTGATTTTATTAGCATAACTTTTAAAGCCTCCAGCCAGTAAACCTTGATAGATAATCCAATTATCATGAGGCCAAACTGAACCTAAGTGATAAGAATAAGGATTAAAATCCGGCTCTTTTGAAGAATGAGTTCTTATCCCATAATTGGTGTAAAGGTCTGGCTCAAAAAGTCTTGAAACAACATACTTCATTTTATTTTTTTCAATAATACCTGTAAAAAGCAAATGTCCAACATTCGAAGTTATGGCTTTTCTTTGTCTTTTTCTTCCATCAAGAGCCAAAGCAAAGTATTTTTCCTTGCTCATCCAAAAATCTTTATTGAATTTTTTCTTTAATATTTTTGATCTTGTTATTGCTTCTTTCGATATGTGGTATTTTCCAAGTTTTTTGGCTAAAAGAGATAAACCTTGATATGCCGCATAAACATAGCCTTGAGCTTCGACAATTGCTACAGGAGGTTTAATGAGCAGATGGTTTTTATAGCTATCCCGCCATCCTTGGTGAAAGAGCATATTTGGACTTTTTCTTTGATATTCTATATAGCCATCATTATCATTATCTCCATACCTCTTAATCCAATTAAATGCATTCATAATATTATCCCAAATTTTCAAAAGAAATTTCTTGTCTTTTGTTTGTTGAAAATATTTTGCTATAAGAATTATGAAAAGAGGGGTACTATCAATACTATCAAAGTGAATTTGTTTTTTAGCATAGTAATGATGCAAAATTTTTCCTGGTTCTTCTCCTGTCTTTTCGTTTATAACTTTTCCCTGATGCTTGGCTAAAATTTTTAGAGTTGCTTGTGCGATAGAAGAATCTATTTTTAGCATTTGCCAAGCAGAAATTAGAGAGTCCCTGCCATAAAGGGTATTGTAACCAGGATAGCCGGCATTAAGATAACCTATTGAACTTTTTAATTTCTTTATGTCTCGCAAGAGTTTTTGTTTTATATTTGCTGTTTCAGTTTCCATTTTTTATTTTTTGCCCATATGGCTTTTCACCGCTTTCCACCAGTTTTTATACTCTAAAAAGTATATTTTCCGTATGCAGGCAGTCTGTTGTTATGTTAATTCCCAATTTTCTTAATCCACTTTCATCTCCTTGGCTTGGAAAATGTGTAGAATGCATTTCACAACCCCTAAGCTCTTTTAATTTACTTAAACAAA
>CAZVOT010000181.1:0-1800 GCA_964628775.1 Candidatus Woesearchaeota archaeon | reverse complement strand
CAAAATACAATTATCAAATGGGGAGATAAAAACAATAAAGACCCTTTATGATAGAGAAATATCCCAAAATATCAGGCTTGAAGAGGGGTTCAGCAAAGAGTGCTGCATACCCATTTATTCCTTTAACCCAAATACGTTAAAGATTGAAAAACGCAATGCTACAACCATATGGAAACTTAAGAAAACAGACCCCTTACTCAACATCCAATTGGAAAATGGCAATAACCACAACATAACTACCACTCCTGAACATCCTTTTTTCATACTAGAAAATGGACAGATAAAAAAAGTAAGAGCAGATAAATTAAGAACTGACCAAGCAATTGCTATCCCAAGATACCTCCCTTTTAAGGGAAATATATGGGATTTAAAAGAAGAATTAACTAAAACCCGAATAGATTTTATTATAGAGGATAAGTGCCTTGCCAATAAAGCAAAAAATAAAATAAAAAAATCATTTTCTACTTTAACTGAAGCCCATAAAAATCTAAATATTACAGAAGGACTGCCTTATTTCTCCCATTGTCTTAAAAAGGGAAAGTTAAAATTATCCTGGCTCAAAAAGATACAAAGTATAAAAACTAATTTTGACTTGCCAAATGAACTAAATATTCCTAGCAAGGGCAGACAGAACATAAAAATCCCTTTGAAAATCTCTAAAGAACTTACAGAGTTCTTAGGTTACATATACGGAGACGGCAATATAGATAATAGCTCAATCAACATATCAACCATAGATCCGGAAATAATAGAAAGGGTTACTGAAATCTCAATCAAACTATTTAATATCAAACCCAAATTAATTAGAAGTAGAAACATTTGGAGAATAACTATCTCCTCAACATTATTGGTAAAATATTTCAATAAGATATTTGTGTTGCCAGTAGGTAAAAAAAGCAGAACATTGTCCCTGGGAAAACTAATTAGGCTAGATAATGAACTCTTAACACCCTTTATAAGCGCATATTTTGCTTGCGACGGGCATACTAAAACAAAGAATAGACATATTGAAATAACAACAGCGAGCAGAATTTTTTCAGAACAGATTAGAACAGTGCTCTTAAGATATGGAATATTTTCCTCAATTTCAAAAAGAAAAATTAACGACTGCAATTATTACAGGACTTTCATCAAGGCAAGCGATGCTGAAAGGTTTGCTTTAAATTTTAGCCCAGTTATAAAATATAAAAGGGAAGCCTTGGAAAAACATTTTGTAACAGGCATATGGCAAACTGAAGGCAAACAATATCTAATCCCTGCAGGAGATAAATTAAGGAAAATTCGTGAGAAATACGGCGCATCAGTAGGCGAAATCCAGAAGTACATTAGTTCATATGGGGCTTACGAACAAAAAGGGGTTATTACAAAAAGCTCACTGAAAAAATTAATTAAATGTCTTCCAAATATAAAGAGGAACTGGCTTAGCATCCTAAATGCAGTTAAGGAACAATCATTAGAATATAATGAACTCTCTTCTGCCATCAACTACCCACAAGAATATCTAAACGGCATGCTACCCAGATTGCAAAAATGGGGATATTTAGGCATATCAGATAAAATCAGCATAACTCCCCTTGGAGTTCAGAAACTTGAAGAAGTTAACCAACAAGAAGACGGATTAGAGGATTTCCTTCAAAACCTTGCAAATTCGCACTTATGCTGGGTTAAAGTGAAAAATATCCGTACTACTGATAAAGAAAAATTTGTATATGATTTAACGGTTGATGAAACCCATAATTTTGTCGCTAATGGCATAATTGTTCATAATACTACCACCATAGGCAAGCTTGCAAAGTATTA
>CAZVOT010000180.1:0-1801 GCA_964628775.1 Candidatus Woesearchaeota archaeon | reverse complement strand
AGATGTTTTCTCCGCTATCGCTCCGAAAACGATTTATTTATTAGAGAAAACTTTATATAATGATTACGACTTTTTAATTTATAAAAGGTATAAAAATATGCAAGTTCAACAATTACCAATTTATCAATTTTTAGAAGGATCAGGAAAAAGTTTTATAATTCCTGTTTATCAAAGGGATTATGCTTGGACCAGAATTAATTGCCAAAAATTATGGGATGACTTAGTGGACTTGAATAATAACACTAGGGTTGATCATTTTTTAGGTACTCTCGTTACTATTGGAAGTGGCTTTCAGGAATACACAGTTATTGATGGGCAACAAAGATTAACAACAACTTCTATTTTGTTGATTTCCTTGCACACTTTTTTAAAAAATAAAGAAGATAAAACAGATGAAGAAAAAGTATTATCTGAACAAATTTTAGATTTTTTGATTAACAAATACTCACCTGAAAAAGATAAAAGAATAAGACTGAAACCAAACAAACAAGACAAAGAGTATTTTGAAAATCTTTTTACAAATGGAAATGCTGAGAACGTTAATTCAAATATAGTGAGCAACTATAACTTTTTTTATGAAAAAATAAAGTCTGAGATACTATCCCCACAAGAAGTATTTAACGCATTTAGAAAATTAAAAATAGTATTGATTGACTTAGTCAGAGGACAAGATGACCCACAATTAATTTTTGAAAGCTTAAACTCTACAGGAGTTGATCTTACTGCTGGAGATTTGATTCGTAATTATATCTTAATGGATTTGCAGCCAGTAGAACAAGAGAAGATGTATAAAACCTACTGGATCAATATTGAAAAATTAACAGAAAATATTGCTGAATTTGTTAGGAATTATCTAATTTTTAAAACTAAAATATGGGTTAAAAAAGATGATGTTTACACTGTGTTTAAAAAATTCTCACTGGAAACATTCAACCGAGACAAAGAGTCTGTTTTAAAAGATTTGTTATATTTTGCAGAAATTTATGGCTGGTTAGTTCAAATAAACAAACATCCAAGCAGTGCAGTAAATAAACAACTCGAAAGACTTAATAAATTAGAATTTACCGTCTCTCACCCTTATTTATTAGATGTATTTAATGATTTAGAAAGTAATGTTATTTCTGAAGAAATTGTCAAAGAAATTTTAAAAATAATTGAAAGTTACGCCTTTAGAAAAATTTTAGTAGATAATACAACTCAAGGCTTAAATAAAATGTTTATTACTCTTTCTAAGGAAATTAAGAAAGAAAAAACATGGAAAGAAGATTATTTGAACATTCTAAGCTATATCATATTAGAAAAAAGAGTTTCGCAAAGATTCCCAACTAATGAAGAATTTGAAAACTCGCTGGTTACTAAAGAGGTTTATAGGTTACAAGCTAAAAATAGAAATTTCTTACTCGAATCTTTAGAGAACTATAAATCGGCATATCCCGTAAATGTGGATGAATTGACAGTTGAACACATAATGCCCCAAACACTTACAAAAGAATGGAAAAATAAGCTAGGAGATGATTGGCAAGAAATACATAAAAAATATTTACACACATTGGGAAATTTAAGTTTAACTGCAAAAAACACCGAATTATCAAATAACACTTTTGAGGATAAGCAACAAATTGATTTCCAAACCAGCAGATTAAAATTAAATTTTAAGCTAGAAGGTATTACTGTTTGGAATGAAGAAAAAATTATAGATAGAGCAAAAGATTTAATTAAAAATTCAAAAGACATTTGGCCATTTCCCAAAACAACTTATACAAAACCAATTCCAGAAGAACAAATCTTTGATCTAACAAGT
>CAZVOT010000179.1:1524-1803 GCA_964628775.1 Candidatus Woesearchaeota archaeon | reverse complement strand
GCAGGTGCCGAAGCAAAGAAAGCTGGCATTAGAGTTATTATGACAACAGGCGACCATAAAGGCACAGCTACCGCAATTGCTACTCAAATTGGTTTGATTGATGCTCAGGCAGATACTCAAACAAAGGAAAAGACAAAAAGCTATCCTATTGCAATTACAGAACAGGAATTATTAGCGTTGCAGGAAAAAGAATTTGATGATGCGATAAGAAATGTTTCCATTTTTGCACGTTTAACACCAAACATGAAATTAAGAATTGTTGAAACTTTGCAAAAACAA
>CAZVOT010000179.1:0-1514 GCA_964628775.1 Candidatus Woesearchaeota archaeon | reverse complement strand
AGGCCATATTGTGGCTGCAACAGGTGATGGTGTAAATGACGCACCAGCATTAACTAGAGCTAATATTGGAATAGCAATGGGCATAATTGGGACTGATGTAGCTCGCGAGAGCAGTGCAATTGTGTTGGCTGATGACAACTTTGCTTCTATTGTAAACGCGATAGAAGAAGGAAGGACAGTTTTTACTAATACCAAGCAGGCTAGCTCATATCTTGTCACGACTAATTTTGCAGAGGCCGCAACTATCATAACTGCTTTATTGCTTGGTTTTCCCCTGCCTTTGTTGCCTACCCAGATATTATGGCTTAACCTAGCCACCGAGGGTACTGCTGGTATTGCTTTGGCTAATGAACCAAGTCACGAGGATGTTTCAGAAGAGCCGCCGCGAAAAGCAAAAGAAAATATTTTATCAAAGGACATAATCCCCCTTGTTATCATGATGGCTTGTTTGATGATAATTCTTACCGTAACCATTTTCAATGCCTATTTACCAAGTGGAATAGAAAAAGCAAGAACAGGGGCATTTGCTGTTATGGCCTTTACTCAGATTTTTAATGCCGGAAATATGCGCTCACTTAAGAAGTCGGTTTTCAATATAGGTTTCTTCAGCAACAAAATTTATAAATATAGTCTTATAGTTTCTCTCGCTCTCACGATTATGGTATTTTATGCTCCATTTTTTCAAACCATATTTCACTTTACCTCTTTAAGCTTTTTGGAACTATTAACTATAGTCCTTCTTTCATCGTTGGTATTATGGTCAGGTGAGATATATAAGCGTATGAAGAAATAAAGTTTTGGTTTTGGTTTTGGTATAAGAGCAGTATACTATAAAACATAGTAGAATTTATAAACAACAAATTTTTTATTGCTATATGCATCAAAAAAATAAAAATGGGGGGGAATTTAGAGTTAGATTGCCCCATGGTAGGGAAGTGATTGGTGTTCTAGAGCAGCGTTTAGGCGCAGCTAGAATGCTTGTAAAATGTTTTGACGGACATAGCAGAATATGCAGAGTTCCTGGTAGGCTAAAGAGAAGATTATGGTTAAGAGAAGGCGACATAATTATAGTTGAACCATGGGAACACCAATCAGACAAGAAAGGGGACGTTCTTTTTAAATACAGCAAAGCTGCAGAACAGTGGCTAAGAAGAAAAGGCTTTATAAAAATTGAAACCGAATTCTGATTTTAGAATGCAAAAAAAAGAGCAAGAAAAGGAGAGACTTAAAGTTTATAAAAATGTTTTTGAAAGGAGCACAATTAAAGCGTTATGGAAGCTAATTACCCAAGGCAAAATAGAAGGTTTAGAATCGCCAATCAAGGTCGGCAAGGAAAGCAATGTTTTTTCAGCTTTAACTTCAAGTGGAAAAAGAGTTATAGTAAAAATTCACAGAATTATGGCAAGTGATTTCAAAAAGCTGTTTTATTATTTAAATATGGATAAACGTTTTAGAACAAAGAAAGGCAGGAGGAGTATCGTACTAACTTGGGCCAAAAGAGAATACAAAAATTT
>CAZVOT010000178.1:0-1806 GCA_964628775.1 Candidatus Woesearchaeota archaeon | reverse complement strand
TGCTGCAATTTTTTATATCCGCCTTTGGCGGATGAACTGCCATGAAGAAAGTTGTGTTTGCCCCACCCTCCCGTGCACACACAACATTAAACTCCCTTGTGATAAGTCAAGAAACAGGGTATCCTAATGGTAGGATTTTAATACAAGCGAACATAATACTATTTTAACATACTATTAATATAATACAAGTATGACAAAAGAGAATATAATAGGAAAGAATATAAAGAAGCTACGGCAGGAGAAAAATCTTTCACAAGATCGCCTCTCAAAAATCGCCGATGTTTCTTATAATTCCATAATTAAACTCGAAACAGGTGGGATTACCAACCCAACAATCGAAACATTGCAAAAGATAGCTAAGGCGTTAGAAGTTAAAGTCGATGACTTGATTAAATAAACAGTGTTATGAATATTGGAATTGATTTTAATACGAAAAGTATGAAAGCCACAATCTTAGATAGTGGTTCTAATATTGAGTCAAGTCCTATTTTTGAGATAAAAAATATTTTAACTTTTGTTAATGGAGATATTTTTATTGGAGATGATGGCTTTAATAAATTTTTGACGGAGAAGGATGCTGTTGTCTATGATCTGAGTCAGACACTTGAGTTAAACGGAATAATTATTAATAAAAATCAGATAAGTGTTGAAAAGTGTTTATCTCTTCTATTTGCTGCTTTACTGGAAAAGATAAAGAATCATACGGGGACAAAAACAATTAATTTTGTATGCATTGCAATCCCTTATGATAGATTCTATTTTTGGCATGATGTAATTCCTAGGGCTTTTTCATCGATTGGAATACAAAAAATAAGAGTGATTTCTCAGCCGGCAGCATTTTTTGGGCAACCAGATATAGACCACTTACATGGTAGCTTGGTGTATGAAAGTTTACAAAAAACAAAGCAAAAGTCATATCTTTATAGTCAAGCAATCAAAAAGTATCAAGATTTGCCGTGGTATAAGAAACTTTTGTCTAAAAAGCCAGAGCATTATGGAAGTAGTAAAGATAATGGTCATCTTTTTGTTTCGATTTCGCAAGATAATATAAATGTTTCATTGGTTGATTATGGTGATGACGTTCTAGAAATTATAAGCACCCAGTATGCCGATACCATTACTAGAAAAAAGATTGAGTGTGCAGTATTAGATTATTTTCTTGCTGAAATTTGTAAAGATCCGCATAATTTTTCTACAAAAGAGCCAAAGACGCTTTTACGAATTCTGGAAGTTGTTAACGAGTTTTTAAAAACAACACAAAACAGCAATACTTTTGAGATAAATTTGCCTTATGTTTTATGTGAAGACGGTCAATACAGGACATTGGATACGAGAATTGATTTAAATGCTCTCCGTAGTTCTTTAGAGCCAATATTTGGTAGCTTGATTGAGATAATAAAAAAATTGGCACACAAAACACAGGAGGCACAAAAAGAATATAAGTATCAAAGAAAAATCGGAGATGTAATCGTTGCTTGTGATTTTTTTATTCAGCAAAATATTAAGGAAATTTTATCAGAGGTTTTTGATGGAGAAAAAGTTGTTTTTGGTGTAGAAAAATCGCTTTCAACAGGAGCTTTAAATTTTTCCAGAGTAATGACTGGCGATAATAGAAATTTTCTTGCCCTTGAAGTCATTCCCTTTTCTGTTCTTGTAAGATTACAGGGTGGTGAGTTTGCAGAGTTGATAAAAAAAGACACAACTATTCCCACTTCAACATCGAGACAGTTCGAGATTCAAGGTAATAGCAAGTCAAAATTTATTGAAGTTCATCTTACTACAAAAGAAGGGGAGAATTTTCAGAGT
>CAZVOT010000177.1:0-1822 GCA_964628775.1 Candidatus Woesearchaeota archaeon | reverse complement strand
ATAAGACCAAGAACTACATGGGATGCAGGTAAGACTGCAAGTGCATTTAAGAAGTGATTTTGCATCTCAGTAATAAAGTACAACCATATAATGTTTATTTTCAGGAGGTGATGAGTTGATAAGCAAGCAAAAGATAAAAATTATTGGTATACGCCCGCCCGTAGTTGATATAATTCTGAAGAATTATCCTAACACAAGAAAAGAAATAAGTGTTATACCTCAAAGAGCAAGAGTGCCAAGTCTTGGGCTATTTTATGTTGGCACTATTTTTGAAAAAGAATTAAAGGAATTGGGCTATGATGTAAATTTAGTTTTCTATGATATGTCTGCTTCTGATCCAGATAATGTTTATCCATATTCTGGGAAGGTTAAAAAATATTCGGCTGTATCTTATGGTAAGGGAAAAATTATAAAACGATTAAGAGGGGAATCTTTGGAAAAATTATATGAAATTTCCAAAGACGCGGATGTATGTTATATTTCTTCTCTTTTTGCTACTGATTCTAATGCGGTAATACAAGTATTTGAAACAATAAAAAAAATTAATCCAAAAGTATTTTGTTTGGTTGGTGGAAGAGATGCCCAATTTAGGCCTGATTTTTATTTAGATAACTGTGCTGATGTTGTATTTCTTGGGCAAGCAGAAAATCTTGCAGGAAGAGTAGTTGATTTTTTAATAAGAAAAAAACCAATAGATTTTTATGGTGTTGCTACAAAAAATAACAAAGGGTCTTTAGGAAAGAAAATCAAAATTGATAAAAATAAATTAAAGAAAAAAGGAATAAGTTGTATAAGTAACTTTGTTAATGAAATATCGAGAAATTCTTTGTTAGAACAAAATATTTTTCCTAATTTTGATAAAAAAATACTTTCAATGTATACTGATGGTTGTGATGGTAAACTACCAAAAAATATCACTGGGCCACTTATGTGGTATAGAACATCGGTAGGATGTCCCGGTGGCTGCGATTTTTGTCCTTCAGCCATGTCACCCTATATGTATATGTCTCCTGAAAAAGTAAAAAAAATGTTAATGCATTATAAAAAAGCAGGAATAAAAACACTAATTTCCGCAGAAGATAATTTTCTTGCCCGTTTTTTTGACAAAAACAAAACAGAAAAAGAAATAGAACTGGAAATAATACAGATTATGAAAACAATACGTGAACTTGGTTTTGCTAATGAGTTTAGTAATGGTTTGCAAGTGAGCTTATTGGTAGATAAAAATAAAAAAATTAGGTCGAATCTTATTAATGCTATTTTCAAATGTGAGAAAGCAAAAAATGGAAAAATTGTAGGGACGTATAGGGTGTATTGGCCAATTGAAGACTTAGTAAATAGAAAACATTTTGCAAAACTATCTGATAAAAGAACCCATTACAAAATAATTGACGCGGTATTAAAAACAGGAATTCCAGAAATAGTATTTAACACCATTTTATTTTCTGATTTTTCTAAAGAGGATATAAAAAATCTTAAGAAAGAATTGGATTATTTTTGTTGTTGGATGAAAAAGCATCAAAGAAATACTAGCTGGACTATTGCAATATTTCATGAACTTCCATTGCCTGGCGCAAAAAACTATAATAAGTTATTGTCTAAATCTTTCGACATAGATAAGCATTCTGAACTTTGGGCTGTGCCAATTAATCCAACAAATGGAAAATATTATAACTATCATGAACTATATTCTGTAAAAAGAAAATTAATGGATCAGTATGACCCAGAAGGATTGGAATCATGGGATAATCAGGGTAGATATGGTCCCACCCATCATAAAAATGATAACTGAGAAATAATATTTATGAAAATAAGTTGGAAT
>CAZVOT010000176.1:0-1835 GCA_964628775.1 Candidatus Woesearchaeota archaeon | reverse complement strand
TCGAGGGCGCCGACAAATTAATAAAGTATCTAAAATTATTATATTCTATGGCAGATGTTATTGTTAAAAAATCTAAAATCCATGGATTAGGAGTATTTGCATCACGTAATTTTAAGAAAGGGGAAATTATACTGAAATGGGACATATCACATAAATTGACAAAAGAACAAGTTGATAAACTCCCTGAAAAAGAAAAGAGATATGTTGTATGCATAAATGGGAAATATATTCTAATGCAACCTCCGGCTAGGTATGTAAATCATTCTTGTGATGCAAATACGTATGCAGACAATTTTTGCGATGTTGCAAAGAGAAATATTGGGAAAGGAGAGGAAATAACAGCAAATTATTCTGAAACAATGGCTCCCGGTGAACAAATGGAATGTAAATGTGGAAGCAAAAATTGTAGAAGAATTATCAAAGCATATTCTGAGGCGCCCGAGAAAAATTGAGCATAACTACTTATATAGATAAATTTATATATGTTTTGGCTTAAATAGCGTTATGGAAGAACTAAAAGAGGGAAAAGAAAAACAAGGAGAAGAGCTTGAGAAACTAAGAATAGAGCTTAAATCAAGAGGTTTTAGTGAAAAAACAAGAAAATCTTATGAATCTTTTATTAATAGTTTTATCCACTTTATTCGCTTTGTTAAGAAAGATAAAAAAGAATTAATAAATATAGAAATAGGGGATATTAAAAAATATCTTGCTTATCTAAAAGAAAAAGGTTATACAAATGTAACTTTAAACCTTGCAATAAGTGCATTAAAATTTTTCTTTAATGAAGTTATCAAAAAAGATTTGTTTATGAATTTAAAAAGGCCAAAAAAAGAAAAAACACTTCCTGTTGTGCTATCAAAAGAAGAAATTTTTAAAATTTTAAATGTTTTAGGTAATCCAAAGCATAAATTAATATTAAAAACAATTTATGGATTAGGCTTAAGAGTTTCTGAAATTGTTAATTTAAAGCCAGAAGATATTCAATTTGAAAGAGAGATGGTTTTGATTAAGAATGCAAAAGGTAAGAAAGACCGATATATTATGTTGCCAAAAAGTTTGTCGGAAAATTTGAAAAATTATATTCAGTTTAGCCAAGGAAAATATTTGTTTGAAGGTAGAAAAGGAAAACTTAGTATAAAAACAATACAAAAAATATTTGAAAATGCTTTAAAGAAGAGTGGAATTAAGAAAAATGTGAGTTGCCATACTTTAAGACATAGTTTTGCTACACATCTACTTGAACAAGGGGTTGATATAAGAATTATCCAAAAACTTCTTGGGCATTCAAAACTCGAAACAACACAAATTTATACCCATATTTCAAATGCCAAAATAAAAAATATAAAAAGTCCTCTTGATAATCTATAAAAATGCCATATATAAAGAAACTATATCTGCAGGGTTTTAAGTCATTTGCAAAACCCACTAATGTTATATTTGATAAAGGTATGAACGTGATCGTGGGTCCGAACGGATCTGGTAAAAGTACAAGATGGGATACTGAAGTAATTCTTAATTCAGGAGAAATAAAGCCGATTGGTGAGATAGTAGATGGTGCTTTAAAAAAAGCTAAAATAAAAATCAATATGAATGATGGGGTCTATACTAAAGAAAACCCTGAAAGTTTAAAGACGTGGGGCCTTGATCCTGAAAATTTAAAAATTACAGAAAAAAAAATTTCAGCTTTTATCAAAAGAAAAGGAGAGCCATTTCTTTATGAAATAACAACAAACACTGGAAGAACTGTAACAACCACTGGCTGCCATCCTGTTATGGTATATAAGGATAGAAAAGTCCAATCAATCCGGCCGAACTCGCTTCGCTCGCGCATTTTT
>CAZVOT010000175.1:0-1836 GCA_964628775.1 Candidatus Woesearchaeota archaeon | reverse complement strand
AATACATATTCTGGATATAAAGATATGATTTTTTACAATCTTCTTTCAAAATTGGAGGTGGAAGCCCGCCCGGCCATGATAAATTACTTAAATAAGGAAGAAGAAATTGAAATACCTAAAGAATATAAATCCAAATACGAAGAAAAGAAAGAAGAATTTTTGAAAAATTTTACTAAAACTCGGAAACCAGATTTAGAAGATAAGTTAAATAAGCATATCATCTTCAAATGAAAATATTAAAAATTCTCATTCCACTTATATCATTAATCTTTTTTGTTAATTTATATTCTAAAAAAATCCCAGAGTGTATACTTAAAGAACGAGTTTTTATAATGGTTGATAACTATTCCGAAATTATGAACTTTAAAGAGAAAATTAAATCATTGCTTGAAAATGTTCTCGGTGAAATTATTAAGCATTATCCAAGAAAGAAGATGAAAAATATACTAAGTGAGAGGAAATTTTCGCTTGAAATATTTGGAGTTAATAGAAAAGGAAAACAATTGAAGGAGCAAGAGATAATTAAAATTCCATCAGAGATAAAGTATGAAGAAATTAAAAAAAGTTTAGACAATTATGTAAATAAACTAACAAGTATTTCTTCTTCCTCTTATGTAGAAGATATAAAAGATATAAAAGTAGATACAAATACTAAGAACACGATTTTTTACTTTACAAATGCAGAATTTTCTGAAAGAGGCACTCCAATTGGGATATTTTACTGTTTTCAACCGTTGAGAAGTTCAAATACTTTTATATGTCCTGTAATAATTCCAAAGTATTCAGAAAATGACAATGACAAAAATGAAAAAAGACGTTGGGCTCTTAAAGGTTTATTAGCGGCAACAGCGTTTAATAAAAATCTTGTGGAAGATATCGAGAAAAAAAAATGGGGTGAAGAAAAAACACAAAGTAAAGTTGTGATTTTAAAAATTTCGCATAAAATTGATGAGTTCTTACGATATATTTCCAGAAGATTATTTAAAAGAAAGGTTGAAAGTAAATTTAAAAAATATGAACCTATTTTGCTTTCAGAAGAAGAGGAGTTTTATTTTCAAGAAAGGCAAGTTTATGAAAATATAATTAGTTCAATTTCAGTTGTACTTCAGGACGAAAGAAAGTTAAGTAACCCCGAAAAACAAGAACAGTTAAAAAATTTGTTGAAAAAAGCAGTCCCTGATAATTCAAATTCCTATAAATTGTTCAGTAATAATATTGAAGAAAAACATATGGAAGAAGCAAAAAAAAGAATAATAGATATTATACTGATGGACCTGAAAGAGTACACAGGTCTATTTAGTGTTGATTGGAAACTTATATTTTTTTCTCTCATTTTTCTTGCTTCTGGAATGTTTTCCAGAAGCAATTCAATTTATGGGATAAGAAGAAAGGGAATAATCTGGAATATAATGCCTGCTTTAAGTTTGATTATTCCTTTTTTAGCATTTATCTGGATTATTAATGGGAAATTGTCATTTAACAGGTTTAACTATTCAATGATTTTAGTTTTCTTTAGTTTCATACTGGTTTTTATATGGAGTGTGTATATAATAAAGACAGTGAACTATGCATCTGAGAAATTATTTGATAAAAAAATGCTGTCTTTTAAGTTTGTTTTGTATGAGTTAGTAAAATTATCCCCGGTAATTTTGTTGTTTGAAATAATGATATTTTTTATAGGAGAACCTGTATTTTTTGGAAATAATTTGTTTCATATGATTTCAAAAGAGACAACAAGTATAGACATGAGATTGATTGTGAATATAATTGCTATTTTCGTAGGTGGAGGATTACTATATTTGAGATTTACGGCTTCTGAAAAAGCAGAGTATATAA
>CAZVOT010000174.1:0-1839 GCA_964628775.1 Candidatus Woesearchaeota archaeon | reverse complement strand
CCAAAATTTTAGAGAAATTCTTAAAACATCCTGTATTTAAATACTTTATTTTGAAAAACCTTTTTATTCTCTTCTAATTTTTTTATTATAGGAGTGAAGAATATACGAAAAAATTTGTGCTTTTTCCAACTATATTTGAAGGTTTTGTAATGAAGGAATATATAGAGGAATTTGAATACAGAGATGCACTATTTGTTGTTACAGAAAAATGCATAAACCAAAATGGAAAGCCAAGATATTATATTACTGATGATTTTAAGGATATAGAAAAAACAATCGCTAAAATTGAGGATTGGAAGAAAAAAAATGACGCTGAATTTAGCGGGATAATAGGTATTGATGATGATGAGAAATTTATATCTGCAATTAAAATAGCAGAACACTTCCATCTTAATTTCCTGTCAAGAGAAACAGGAATTATTTCATCAAATAAGTTCATTATGAAAGAACAATTTGTTAAAAATAATGTTCCTTCAGGAAAATTTGCTCTTGTTAGAGATGGAAATGAGAAAGAAATTGATAATATTCCTTTTCCAAATGTTCTTAAAATACTAAGTGGAAATGGAACTGAATTTGTTTTTTTGAATAAAAATATGGAAGAATTAATGAATAATGTAAAATGTATAAAAAGAAATTTAGATAATTTTATAAAAGATGAGATAGATTATAGTATTTGGTTTGATAAGATAGAATTTGAAGGCAGAACAGTAGATCCAAAACAAGAATTTTTAGTTGAGGAATATTTGAATGGAGATGAATACAGCTGTGATTTTGTTTTATATAAAAATAAAATAAAGATAATAAGAATAGCTAAAAAATACAAATCGCCTTATTTTGGTTATATACTTGCGTATCAGCTTTTAAATAAATCTTCAATAAAATACTACAAATTAAAAGTAAATGAATTAAAGAAAATATGCGGAAATATTGCAAAGGCGCTTATGATTTCAAATTACAAATGTCCTTGTATGGTTGATTTTATGGTTGTAAATGGAGAAATAAAAATAATTGAAACAAGCGCAAGACCTGGGATGGGAAGTTTTGTTCCTATGATGAGAAAAATTTATGGTTATACTTCAATAAGTGTTTTATATAATCTTGTTGCTAAAAAGGGTTTTAATTTTAAAATACCCAAAGAGGAAGGGCTTGTTGTAAATATCTTCGCTGAAAAAGAAGGAAAAATAAACAAATTTAATATTGGAGATTTTTCGGATTACAAGAATAAATTCCAACTGATTAACAAAACGTTATACTTTAAAGAAGGAGATTCTGTGAAAAAAGGCGGAACTGACTACTGGGGGCTTGAAGTTGGAAGACTTTCCATTGAGATTATGAGAAAGGGAATAGGTTTTGTATCTTTTAATTTTCTTAGAAAAAATTATGTAAAAAATATTTTGGATTTAATAAAAGAAAAAACTATTCTTGAAATTGAAAAATAAAAAAACCAAAGGAGAAGGCGTAATTATTAATAAAATATTTTTCTTTATAAGTATTACTTTAGTAATACTTTCCATTAGTTTAATGGTAATATTTAATTAATCTGCTGTTTTTGTTTAGAAAAGATGCCCCCATAGTTTAGTGGATAGAATGGGGCCCTGCGGAGGCCTTGAGCCGTGTTCAAGTCACGGTGGGGGCATATTAAAATTAGAAAATTGGTTGATTATAGACAATTCAACTAAAAGAATTGATCAAACTCTTGATCAAGTTCTTGAATTTATAATAACTTAAACGAACAATTTGGCTTTAATATGTGTTGTTTTTGATTTTTATCGATAATTATAATACTCTCAAATCCATAAACTGTGAGTATATTCCCCTGAATGTATACTCCTGAATTTT
>CAZVOT010000173.1:0-1843 GCA_964628775.1 Candidatus Woesearchaeota archaeon | reverse complement strand
ATAATCTAATAAAAGCTTCTCATCACCACAATCCTTTAAAAAACAAGATTAATCTTCAAAATATGGAGAATATATACGACTACTTAATTGTTGGGTGCGGATTCTCTGGAATTGTTCTTGCAGAGAGGTTGTCTTCTTCTGGAAAAAGGGTTTTAATCATAGATAAAAGGAATCACCTTGGAGGAAATTGTTATGATTATCTCTCTGGAAAAATTTTAATACAAAAGTATGGACCACATATATTTCACACAAAAAATGAGCAAGTGTTTAAATACCTAAATAGATTTACAAAATTCAATAATTACACCCATAAAGTTCTAGCTTATTATGATGGGAAATATTTCCCTGTTCCAATAAACTTAAAAACTGTAAATAAATTTTTTAATCTAAATCTAAAGAATGAAGAAGAATTAAAAATATTTCTTAAAAAAAAGATTAAGAGGATAAAGAAAATAAAAAATTCTGAGGATGTTGTGGTCTCAAAGTTTGGTAAAGAACTATATGATGCTTTTGTAAAAACATACACAAGAAAACAATGGGACAAATATCCGAATGAATTAGATAAATCAATTTTAGAAAGATTACCCATAAGATATGATAAAAATGACAAATATTTTGATGATCCTTTTCAGGGGATGCCAAAGGGGGGATACACAAAAATGTTCGAAAATATGTTATCCAATAAAAAGATCACATTAAAACTTAATACACCTTATAATGAAGAGATTAAAAAATCAGCTAAAAAAACAATATGGACAGGTAAAATTGATGAATATTTCAATTATAAATTTGGCAAATTAGAATATCGTGGTGCAAAATTTGTTTTTGAAAAGTACAAATTAAGAGATTTCCTTCCAAACTCTGTGGTTAATTTTCCCGAAGATAAATTTAAATTTTCCAGAATAACTGAGTTTAAGAAATTCTATGGAATAAAATCCAGAAAAACTCTAATTTGTAGGGAATATTTTGTATGGGGAGAAGAACCAGCTTATCCAGTAAATACACCTAAAAATATTAAATTACTAAAAAGATATGAAGATCAAACAAAAAAAGAGAGAAATGTCTATTTTCTTGGAAGATTAGGGAGATATAAGTACATAAATATGGATAAATGTGTTGAAGAAGCCTTGGAACTATTTGCAGAGATAAAGAATAAATAATTCAAATTATATTGCATCTCTTAAAAACCTTGTAATTTTTATTGGAAAAAAGCTTAGGAAATAATAGGTTATAATCTGCTTATCAAGACTGTAATTTTTAAGATAATTTTTTATCTCTTTTCTAACTTCTCTCATCTGGTTATCTTGAAACTTCACAACAATTAGTGTCTTGGAATAAGTTTTATTAAAATCAACTTTTTTAGGTTCTACTTTATCAACATCTAATTTATCATACCCATCTCTTCCTGTTTTTATTCTTTGTATATAAAATTCCTTTGCTTTTATAAAAAAATACTCTGGATTCTTCTTGGTAAATGTAAAAGAGCCTTTATTCACCCTATATTTTATAAGAAATTCTGGGATATTTGTCATTTTTCTGCCAGCTGACAATATCCTTAAAAGAAAGTCATAATCGTCGGAAATTATAAATTTCTCCCTGTAAAAAAATTCTCCTGTATTCCTGTGCATTACAGAAGGGTGAATCATGCAATTATAATCTTTCATCTTCTCCCCGATTTTCCTGTAATTATCCTGCTTTTTTAAAACACCCAATTTGTTCCCCTCTTCATCAATAACTATTGCGGAACCTCCAACTAAAAATATTTCTGGATGCTTGTCCAGATAACTTGTTTGAATTCTAATTCTATCCATAAGTGAAACATCATCTGGATCCATTACTGCTA
>CAZVOT010000172.1:0-1860 GCA_964628775.1 Candidatus Woesearchaeota archaeon | reverse complement strand
ATCCAAGTGAACTGAGAAATGCAATAAATTTTTGTGAAATGAACGACAGTGTTGGAATTGTTGGAGGTAAAATATTTTATTATGATCAACCGGATATCATATGGAATGCATGTGGTAGAATTCAATTTTTATGGAAAGTTAAATATTATGGGGCAAATTCGCAGGATAAAGAAAAGTTTAATCATATTAGAAGAGTTACATTTGCTTCAGGTGCATTAATGTTAATAAGGCGATCTGCGCTTGAAAGAGTAGACTTACTTCCAGAGGCATATTTTTTTGGAGTTGAAGATTTAGAATTTTGTAAAAAAACAATTAAAAATAAATTCAAAGTATATTATATGCCTAATCTTATTGCTTGGCATAAGGTTGGGATGAGTAAAAACAAAATTGGTTTTGATTTACTTTATAACGGATATTTAAATTATTTTCTCTTTATTAAACGGAATTATCCTTATATAATTTATAAGATTTTAAGGTTTTTAGCCAGTATTATTATAAAATTAAATCTAATAAGAGATAAAGATATCTCATCTGCAAAGGGTAATTTAAAAATTATTGGAGCAGATAGAAGGTTAGCAATTAAACTTGCATTAGAAGACTCGAAGGTTAAAAATATGGTAAATTTTTCAGATCTAGAAAATATTCACTCGAGAAAAAATAAGAAGGATTAGATAAATGATATTTAACCCCGGATTTTATTTATTTCTCACCATATTAGTAGCCTCTTTACGGAGTTATTCAATAACAAATGTGGGAAATTTCAATCTTTCTCTCTTTAGATTTTTTTTGTCTTTAACTGTTTTTACAGAAGTTTTATCTTTATTAAAATTCAAAGCTAAACTTTCCTCTATAAATAAAGTAAATTTTATTTTAATCACCTTGTTATTCTTATTATCTGCATTATCACTAAGTGTTTTGATTTCCCCTAATATTTATGAAGGAGATTCATTTTCACGTTTTTTTATAAAAGTTACTGGTTTCTTATATATCATATTTTTTTCAATAGCTTTTTCAAAAAAATCCTACATAAAACTTGCAGTTAAAGCTTTTTTACTATCTTCGATTTGTCCCTTACTGATAGGGATATACCAATTAATATATTTTTTGATACACAATTCCTTTCCTTTACTCCCATTTAGTAGATTTTCTGTTATTGAAGATGTTACTAGCCCAGCATTAGGAACACAATATTGGATATATCCAAGAATAACTTCTACTTTTTTAGAGCCAGATTATTTTGGGTTATATCTTAGCTCAATTATTTTAATATCAATCAGTTTACTTTCTATAAGAGGGAATAAAGCAGGGAATATACTTCCTAGAATTGTACTGTGGATTATTATTTCATTTTCTTTAATTGAACTTATATTTACACTTTCTTTATCTGCTATTGCAGGGTTTATCATCGGAATATTAATTTACATTTTCTTTAGTAGGTTAAAATTTGTAAAATTAGTTAAGTTTTCTTTTGCTTTTACTCTTTTTTTGTTTGTTGCTAATTATTTGCTTTCTTTTTTGCTAAATATAAATATCATTCAAATGTTAAAAGATAGAATATTTATAAGAATGGAAAGTTTAAATATTCTTTTTGGCCGCGAAGTATTTTTTAATGCGGTTTTAGAGTCTTTTGTTAAAAGTCCGTTAATTGGAGTTGGTTTTGGGGGTCTTTATACTTATATAGGCAATATTTCTTCAGTATCTTCCGCCCATAATGCATTTTTAACGTTCTTGGCTGAACAAGGATTACTTGGGTTTATTCCATTAGTAGCTTTTTATAGTTATATTATTTGTAGAATATATATTACATTTACATATTTTTCCCACCAAGGAGATATACAAATGGCTCAGATAGGAATTGGA
>CAZVOT010000171.1:0-1877 GCA_964628775.1 Candidatus Woesearchaeota archaeon | reverse complement strand
TAAATAAGATTCTATTTTATATATATAATAAAATTTAATAACAAAAAATAAAAAAAATTAAGCTCCAAGAGCTTTCTCAATTGGTGGTAAAACTTGTTTTTTCCTTGACATAACACCAGCAAGCCATACTTCGCTGTCCTTCAATACTTTTGCAAATGCTTTTTCAATAATTTTTTCATCTTCGCCTGCAAAGTATAGAAGACATCCTTCTTTCATTATGTCGGTCAAAAGCACAATAACAAATTTCAGGTTTCCAAGATGTATTATCTCTTTCATTTCAGAAAGTAATTCATCTTTCTTTTTCTTTAATTCCTCTAAGTCAACAAGTTCAATCTGCGAAATGCCGAATTTTATTCCTTTGATTTCAAAATCTTTGTAATCAGAATAGATTATTTCCTTTATTTTTTTAGAGCCGAAGTCTGATTTTGCCTTGAACATTTCAATACCATAACTTTGTATATCCTTTATCCCTGTAATTTTTGAAAGTTCTTCTGCCATATCAATATCAATCTTTGTTGTAATTGGAGACTTCAAAATAACAGTATCAGATATTATTGCAGAAAGCAAAATTCCAGCAATATTCTTTTCTGGCTTTAAATTCCTGCTCATAAATTCAAGAGCAATAATTGTTGCAGTGCTTCCAAGAGGTTTATTCATAAAAAAAATAGGTTTTCCTGTCTGTACATCTCCTATTCTGTGATGGTCAAGAATCTCAATAACCTCTGCCTTGGCTATGCCGTCAGGAGCCTGAGACATCTCATTATGGTCCACAAGAATAACTTCTTTTCCTTCAATATTTTCAATCAATTCCGGAGCCTTAAAGCCGTATTTTTTCAGAACAAGAGCAGTTTCATTATTGATTTTTCCGCATCTTGCAGGAACAAAGTCTTTCTCTCCAATTAATTTTTTAAGTTCAGAATAAGCAATTGCTGAACAAATGCTGTCAGTATCTGGATTTTTATGTCCAATTATATATTTTACCATAAAGTAAATTAAAATTATTCAATTTTTTAAGGTTTTTGAACTTATTACTAAAGGATTTAATTTATGTTCAACTTCAATATTAAACTCTTCTTCTGTTGGAAGTCCAATAAAAACTAATTTGCCGTTGATTGCAATTGCAGGAACAGCTGGAATACCATAATTCATTGCTTCTTTTCTTCCTGAAAATTCATCAATAGAGGTCTGTTTCCAAACAATTTCTTTATGTTTGTTCGTAATATTTTTTATCATTTCCATTGCTTTTTTACAGTAAGGACATTTAATAGTTGTGAACACATTTATCTTAATATCATCGCACATATCAAACACCTCCCTTTTTTTAATATATAAATCAGTAACAATCGAATTCTGTTATAATCTTGAAATTTGTTACTACTATTAAGTATACAGATATTTTTAAATCTTTCTATTTTAACCACATTATAGTAATGAACTTAAAAACCCTTGCAAAAGAGAGAATTGCTGTACTTTTAAAAGAGGCAGAACTAGTACCTGAAAAAAAAGACAGATATGCAGAATTAATCCTAAAAATAGCAAAAAAAGCAGAAATGGGTTTGCCAAAATCAGCAAAAATGAAAATATGCAGAAAATGTAAAAAATTCATTATGCCAGATTCTTTAATAATAAGAACCAACAAAAAAACAAAATGTGTAGAATATACCTGCAAAAAATGCGGTTCTAAAAGAAGATATAGTTATTCCAAAAAGAAAAATTAATCAGTTCTTTTTTCTCCCAAAATTCTATCAAGAGTTACATTTAATTCAATATTAAATTTTTTTAACTTAAGTAATTCATCCAATTCTTCTTTTGGAAGATTTCCAACTGCATAAATTTTTCTTGCAGTTTCTTCAGAAATTTTTCCATAAATTATTCTT
>CAZVOT010000170.1:0-1881 GCA_964628775.1 Candidatus Woesearchaeota archaeon | reverse complement strand
TTACACAACTGATCCAGCAGAGGCAGAGAATGAGTCCTGGTGGAATTCAAAAAGAGATGCTGCTAATGAATATTGAATCTCGCTGGCTCTGTTTCACTACCTAATACTCCTGTTATGCCATCATCTCCAGGGGATGTCCAACTTAAATTTATTTTTCTCAAGCCCCTCCACCACCACCCTTTCAGTAAAATAGGCGCAACCAATTCTTCCCAAGTATTACACCAGTCTATTATTACACAACTTTCTCCAAAATGACCTATAACAGGAAATGTAGATGGTTGAGTAATCCACAAAAGCGGATTTTTGAAATTTAATTTATCTTGGATTTTTTTCAGATCTCTAATAAATAATTTATAATATAATTTATTTATTAACGGGATTCTATCAAAAGGAAACCAAGAGGGTCTTGGTGTATATAAGTATAAATTACCATAATCCGAATACTTATTTACCCCTCGCCTCCACGAGATTATTTTTTTTAGATTTTTTTTATTTCTTTTGTTTTTATTAAAAATAAAGAAAATAGGCGAAAAAGGTTCCTCTATAAAAAGGACTTTATTGTTTCTAATAAGTCTTTCTGCTTCTTGCTGTTCTCTCTGTTTATTAATTTTAAAATCTATAGGAGAGAAATAGATAATATTTTCATTTTCGAGCATATTTTAGGAAAAATTTTTTGAACTTTAATATTCCCTCCTCAAGAGGAATAATTGGAGAAAAATTAAATATTTTTTTCATACTATCATCAATAGAATAAAACGTTATATACTCAGGTACGCCTCCCTTATAAATAATGTTTAATTTTTTCACTCCCAATACTTTTTCGGTCTTTCTTACCAATCCATTTATACTAACCAGCTCATTGCCATAGAGGTCAACGGTAATATTAGAGATTTTATTATTAACAATTTTCAGCAGAGCGCGGATTGCATCTTCTACGTACATTGCGTTAATTATGTTTTTCCCGTCTCCTCGAATTGTGAACTTATCTTCTTTCCTTATGCAAAATGTTTCTAGCATTTTAGTATAAATTTTGTAAGATGGTTCATAAGGACCATACGCTCCAAAAAATCTTATTATCGTATATTCTTTTATAGTTTGTTTGCGCTCCTGAAAACACTTTATATATTGCTCGCTGGCCAACTTTGAGATTGCGTAGGGCAATGTCGGATTTAAAGCAACTCCTGGATATACCCCTCCCTTAATTCCATCATAAACAGCACCTGAAGACATAAAAACAAAGCGTTTGCCTCTAAAAAAATTCAGAAAATTTAAAAGAGCTGCTGTATTACATTCTAAATCACTAATAGGGTCTTTTACTGATTCAGGTATATTTACTTTTGCCGCCAGATATAAACAGGTATCCCAATCCTTCCCAAACTTTTGAAAAACAGTTCTAGTTTGATTTATTTTTGTTAAATCACACTTAATTGGCTCAACATTTATAAGATTGTTTTTTTTCAAAAAACCACAAAAATCTGGATCTTTCCAATAAAATCCCTTAATTTTCCAATTTTTGGGAGCTTTAAGGAGAAAATTTTTTCCAATAAAGCCAGATGCTCCAGTAACTATTAATTTCATATTAGATGTCCCTTATACCAATTTATTGTTTTGATCAATCCTTCTTCTAATCCAATCTTAGGATGGAATTTTAGATATTTTTCGGCCTTTTTAATGCTCGGCACTCGAATCTCTACATCAGGATATTTAATCTTTTGAAATTTAATTTTCGATTTCGACTTTGAAAGTTTAATAATCTTCTGAGCTAAATCTAATACCGTACAAGTAGCCCGTGGGTTACCAATATTAAATGTTTTATTGACTGATTGGGTTTCTTTGAGGCAAGCAACTATAGCAGCAATCATATCATCGATATAGCACCAA
>CAZVOT010000169.1:0-1886 GCA_964628775.1 Candidatus Woesearchaeota archaeon | reverse complement strand
AACCTGTATTATTGGTTCAAATCCATAAAATAAAAAAAACCGCTGAGAGCAGGATATCTAGAGATGTTGAGTTCTCAGTAATTGCCTTATTCATTTCAAGAAAGTTTTGGAATTTAAGATTAGTTAATTTATAACTTTTTTAATAGATATTGGATATTTCCAAATATAAGTTCAGCAAAAATTCTATTAACAAAAATACAATTATCATCAAATATTAAGGATATTCCAAGTTTTCTAATTTCACTGCTTCTCAAAAAAGGTTCGACTATTTTTTTAAATGTTCTTTCATCAAAATTTATTCCCTGAGTGTTATTCTTTGGGATAACTGTATAAATTTCAAACTCTGTTCCTTTGAGTTCAAAAAGACCTGATGAGAACATCCCTCTTTTTTTAAATTTAGCTAAACAAACAGCAGTTAAAATTTTATTTTTTTCAATATTATCTATATTCATTTCTCCAGCATGTGGTTTAAGTTGTACAGCAACATCTCCTGTATTCTCAGTATTTTTCACAAGAATAAATGGAATTGTCCAAGACCTTTCTATATCTCTCCCTCCGGGTCTTTTAATAAACTCTGCAGTAACTTTATAAATCCTTGAAAAAACTACTCCTTTGTGTTCATCTGGAACTTCTTCAAAATCTATTACTAAAAGTTTTTCTTCTCTTGTTTTTGCAACCAAACTTAAACGTTTTCCTTGATTTCTATTTTGAGGATTTTTTTCAAACTCTATTGCTTTTATCATTGCGTTTTTTACAGTTATCTCATTATTTTCAATAGATGTTTTTGTTATTTTAAATTCATCTCCTTGTTGCTCAGTAAGTACAAGAAAATAAATATTAGAAGGTTCATATCCAAAGTTTTTTTCCCAGACAAAAACTGAAAACTTTGGGAGAATCTCAAATTTTATTTTATTTAATATTGAATTAATTTGAGAATCTCTTTCTAATTTTTTTATCTCTTCAATAATTATGTTCATGACATAATTCATGTGGCTATCATTTGATTGAGTATATCCAATCATAATTGAATTCTCATGGGGAAATGTTTCTGAACATTCATAAGTAATACCTGTAGTTTTTCCTAAAGAAACTAATCCAAACAAAAAATCAATAATTTTCTCTGTCTCACTAGTCATCGATAGCACTATATCCTTAATGCTTAAATATTTTCTTACCATAATCTTTAAATTTCTACCTTTTAATAATAAATATTGGTGAAACAATATGAGTGAGATGGTAGGACTTTTTGAACCAACTAAACCCAGAGATAAGATTGAACAACTACTAAATGATAGATTAACTGATGCTCTCTTGGATATTGATAAGCACTACATCTGGGAAGAAGATAAAGAGCTCATAAAATCTTTAGTTTTTTACATGAAAAAAAAGAAATATTCTCTAGCTATATGGACATATTACCTAATGAATCGGGCGTGGGTTTCTTTTGAGGAAACAGAATTGGCAAAAAATTCATTAGAATATCATAAAGGTCAGCAAACAAATCCAGTATTAAGAGCAGTAATTACTCCTAAACAATTGGAAGAATACTTATAATAATTTTAAATTAATTATTGAAAATTGTAGGAATACATGAAAATTCTTAAAAAGAATTTTCTGTACAGAAAATATAAACATTTTCTTGTATAAAAACTCTACTTTTAGGTTGCAATTCCTCATAAAACTCATGATATATTTGTGTTTTATGGAAGCTAAAAATTTCTTTAAAATTTTTAACAATCGCCTAATGAAATAAGGAGCAATAAAAACCCTACTTTTAGGTTGGTGTTGTGGTGAATCAGCGATTTTTAATTATTTTTTAACCCTTAGTTATAAAACCGCTGAGAGCAGGTGCACATAACTAAAGTTATGGCAACTCAAAGTTAAAA
>CAZVOT010000168.1:0-1888 GCA_964628775.1 Candidatus Woesearchaeota archaeon | reverse complement strand
AGATTTCAATAGTGAAGCTATTTCTTTTTTCATATTGCAGCACCACCATTTTTAATACTTTTTTCCTCAATTAATATCAGATTTGATATGAAATAGAAACATTTATATAGTAATTAAATCTATTTGTCATATGAATGCAATTAAGCTTTTAGATGAATTGAGAAAATATCCTGTGTTTAGTGCAGAAGAAGTAGCAAAAATATTAGATTGTGATAAAAAATATGCTAATTTAGCCTTAATTAGGCTTTATAATAAAAAAGCAATTAAAAAAATAGATTTTGGCAAATATACTTTATGCAATCTTGCTCAGACCATAGCTACTCATTTAGTTAGCCCTTCTTATATTACTGGTTGGTATGCTCTAAGATTTTATAATCTTACTGAACAGCTCCCCCAACAAATTGATGTTCTTACTACTAAAAAGAAAAATAAAAAAATACTGGTTTTTAATAATGAAAAAATAAGATATTTAACTATTGATAAAAAATATTTATTTGAATTTTTTAGTGAAGTAAGTGAGCAGTATACAATGAATATTGCTTCAATAGAAAAGACTATTGTTGATTGTTTGTATTTTGATTTAGCCCCATTGTCAGTAGTTATACAAGCAATTAAAACAGGAGGAGAAAAAATTTCTTTGGAGAGAATTAAAAAAATTTCTTTAAAGTTAAAAAATAAACAATTTTTTAAAAAAATAGGAATAGTTTTTGACAGCTTAGGTTATGATTTTTATAATAATTTTAAAAAACATTTAGATTATAATCCTTTGTTTATTCATAAAAACTTATGTGGATTATTAGACAGCTCTAAATTAAAGAAATGGAGAATCAAATGCCGATAAACTTTTTTCAATTAGAAGAAATAGCAAAGAAAGTCCATTTGTCTCTAGAAAACACAGAAAAAGAACTATTCCATAATGTCTTCTTATATTTGCTTTTTAATTTTAAAAAGCTTAAAAATACACAAGATATTTGGTTTTTAAAGGAGGAACTTGTTTATACAAATGTTATGGTTTTCCAAGATTTTCAGAAGATTTGGATTTTGATATTCTCGCAGGAAAATTAAATAAGAAAAATATTGATTTGCTTTTTAACAAACATCTGACAAATATGCTTAGGGAAATTTTTGGATTTACTAATATTTATTTTAGAATTAAAGAAAATCCTACTGGTTTCAATATTCACACAGATATTCGGGGTCCTGCGTTTTCTCAAACTCATCAGCCCTGTCATATAAAATTTGATTTATCATCAAGAAAAAGATTGATTTATGATATAAAAGAAATAAAACATAATGCTTCTTTGTTTTTAAATTATTTTAATGTAAAAGGAATAATTTATTTAAAAACCGTTGATCCAAAAGAAATATTTGCTGAGAAGATTATTGCTATTCTTGATAAAAAGTTCATCTTTGGCCAAAGAGATGAAGCCAGAGATTTATTTGATCTCTATGTTTTGCTCTTAAAAGATTATTTTTGTGAATTGGATGATATTAAAGAAAAATTGCCTCCAAATAAAAAAGATGTTTTTGCTCTAAAAAATTTCTCTGATTCTATTTATCATACAGCTAAATCAAGAGAATGGGATATGATGATAAATCAACTAATCATTGAATTTAAATTAAAAGAATTAGGCTTATCTGTTGATGATCTTAGTTTTGAAAAAATAAGTAAAGATGCTGTTAAAAAAATTCGTGTTTTGTATTTTCAATAGTTAATCTTCTTAAATCTTCTAAATCAATCTTATTTTCCATTTTTTATCTAAACCTCTTAAGAAATCCATCAAATAGTGAAATAAACACTCTTATCTAAAGACCTTAAGAAAAGAGGATCATTCCGTCTCTTTTTTTAGAGGATTTGTGATTATTTTACCATCTTTTTTTAGAATAG
>CAZVOT010000167.1:0-1910 GCA_964628775.1 Candidatus Woesearchaeota archaeon | reverse complement strand
TTTTACTCCTGCGAATTCAAAGAATTTCATTTTTTTATGACCATATACGATTTTGTTAAAAACAGCCATTTTTCCTTCAGAATTTTACATTCGGGAAACAACTGCTTTAACTCTGATTTAGTAAGAAGTCTCACTTCTTTCAAAAATCTATCCACCTTCTCTTTTGACGGTCTTGTCAAAATTCCCCAAATTGTAAAATTTTTCAAAAGACATCTCTGTAACCCTTCAGGTAAAAAATGAATAAATGGCGTTATCAAATGCGGTTCAATGAGAAAACTCTTATTAGGTGTCTGCATATAAATTCTTTTGCTGACACGAAGCATTTCTCTGGCAAATGTTTTCTGATTATTAAATGTATATAAATGTTCAATTACCGAATTGGAATACGCAATATCAAAAGAATTATCCGGGAACGGCAAAGACAAAGCATTCCCTGCCACATAAGCTAAGTTTTTAGGCAAATTATCAGGTTTTGATACACTCAAATTAAGCATGATTACCTGAGGATTTTCTTTTATAAATGTCCAGTTTAATACCCCCCCCCCTATATCTAAAATTCTTGTATTCTTCGTTACATTAAAAAGTTCGACAAATTGTTTCATTCTATTTTTCCTGAAATGTTTCTGGAACACCAAAAATACTTTGTGAATATTCATAAACCTTAATCCTTATATTTTTGCTCTCCGGTATACCGCCATTAAATTCTTATAGCCAATTTTTTCCGAATATTTTTCCTCAGCTGTTTTCCGCGCGTTCTCCCGCATTTCCAATAACAATTCTTTATTCCCTGCCAATCGCCCAATCTTTTGCGCTAAATCTTCCGCATTGCCCGGTTCAAAAAGCAAACCGTTATAACCGTCTGTTACCAATTCTCTAAGCCCGCCTATACTAGATGCTATCACCGGTACACCACAGGCAAAACTTTCTAAAATGGCGTACGGCATATTCTCATACCACTCCGATGGCAAAACCAGAAACATCGCTCTTTTTAAAATCTTATCTTTCTCCGCACCTTTAATATACCCAAACAAACTAACATTTGCAATTTTTTCTTCTGTTATATAATTATCCAATCGTTCCCGATACGCCCCTTCTCCGAGAATTTTCAAATTAACTTCATTTATTTTCTTAAATGCTTTTACCAAAGTGAACAAACCCTTCTCTTTTGAAAGCCGCCCTATATATACGGCATAATTTTCAAAAGGCGCGAGGCTCATATTATCAGATATTTCCGTGAAATGCGGCTTCACACAAAACTTGCTTTCAGGAAAGCCAACTTTTGTAAATTTATCTTTTAAAAAACAACTAGGCGCGATAAGAATATCTACCTTGCTGTTGAATGTCCTAATTTCGCGGTGAATAAATAAAACAAAAGCCATCACAAAGGATTGCATAAAACTCCGCCGATAACATTTATTCAAAATTCCATATATAAAATCCCCTTTTTGACATTTTTCACAAATTCTCCCGTTGTTCCGCAAAAAAAGGCCATTGAGACACAGAAACCTATAATTATGCAATGTTTGAACAACTGGTATGTGGCAAGACTTCGCCGCATAATAAACAGCCGGAGAAATTAGCGGAAAAATGTTATGAACATGAACAATATCTGGACTTTCTTTTTCTATAATTTTTTTTAATCTCCTATAAACTAAAAAAGAGAAAACCACTTCAAATAAAGAAAAAATCCTTTGAAAAAAATTAAAGTTATCTATCTCGTCGCTATTTCTCGTAAAGAGAATAACCTTATGCCCGTTTCTCTCAAGTAATTCTTTTTCTTTGAATACAGTTTCTTCTTCTCCACCCAGATGTTGGTAGTAATTATGACAAAAAAGAATGTTCAAAAAGCGCCCACCTAAGCCTTCCCCCATTCTTAGGACACAAAACAGGGAAAATTAAGGTGATAATTA
>CAZVOT010000166.1:0-1943 GCA_964628775.1 Candidatus Woesearchaeota archaeon | reverse complement strand
ATAACTGGTTCAAGGTACTTAAAAAACTCACGAACGCAGAGAACTGTTCTAAGAAATTGTTTAAGTAAGATATATAATCAATTAATAAAAATATTATTCAAATCTAGAATAAATGACCATCAATGCGGATTTAAGGCATTCAACAAAAAGAGTATTATGAAAGTGCTTCCAAAAGTAAAAAACAATCATTGGTTCTGGGATACAGAATTATTAGTAAAGAGTCAAAGGGAAGGGCTAACAGTCAAGGAAATACCTATAAAATGGACTGAAAAGGAAGATAGCAAAGTAAAGGTTTTTACTGATTGTGCAGACATGATGCACAAAATATTTAAATTATTCATAGAGATGTACGTACTAAAGGCTAATTAGATTTTTTTAGTAATATGAGGCTATTCTTTTCAAAGAGGGTATAATATTCTCCAAATAACGGTAAAATATCGCATTTATAACCATAAACAAGCAAGTAGTCGAAAAAAGGATAATTTTCTGAATTAGTAATCGCTGGTAAATAATAATTATCCTCAAAGAAACAAGCAGAGTCTTCATTTTTATGCTCTTCTAAAAATTTACTGTGAAGGTCTATATAAATTTCACAATTATAAGTATATTTCTTTTTCACAACTAGTGGATTAAAAAATTTATCAAAATAGTCATCTGTAAAAACACCTTGTTTATCAAATGTGTAATAATTGTTCAACCAACGCAAAGGCCAGGTTCCAGTTAAATCTGCTTTATCTCTTGAGGGGGAATACAAAAAACCAATGGAAGAGTTTTCTTGGATTAAGCTCTTTGCTGAAAGAACTTCGCTTATTTCACCCTGAAAAGTGTAAAAATTGAAAAGGTTCATGGCAAATGCAGAGATTAAAAAAACCAAACCAACTGAGAAAAAAATTTTTTTATCTAAGCCTTCAACCTTTGGAAATATCACTACCAGTATTGGGAACAAAAAGAAAAGTATTCTATCCTTGATTGCATGAAGAGCATCCAGGTAGCTGGTCCCAGTATATATGCTGCTGGGAATCAGAATGCAAACCAAGAAAAGAACTAGAATTAAAACAATAAATGGATTTTTCCTATCAAACTTGTACCTTCCTATTATAAAAAACAGAAAACATAATAAGAAAAATAATGACGCAGGAAAAGAAAATAATGAGATGCTTAAAATGAAATCAAAGAGTGTGTAAAATAAATACTTAAATGATAACATTCCGGACAGCATAGTTACAAAATCAAAAGAGAATGTATCCGAAAGAATGGAAGTGCAGAAAATTACAAAAATAGTTGGAATCAGCGATAAGTAAAAACCGATCTTTTTCAAATAATTTCTTTCAAGTATAACTAATGAAAGAATGAAAATAGGAACTGAAAAGAAATGGAAAAAATACAAAATAATCGGAAATATGGTTACATAAATTAATTTTTTGTTCTTAAACCAAATAGACAAAAGCAGAAGAAACACTGGAACTGAGAGTATAAACCCTGGCAATGAGATGTAAAATAAGCGGTTGAAAATAAATAAAAAAGAAAATAGAGTATACAAATACTTGTTCTCTTTAGCAAAGGTACTAAAAAAATAAAATATTGAATAAACAAACAAAAGAATATAGCAAGTCAAAAACAGTTTTCCAGTTACTTCTATTGAAAAAAATTGGGCAAAAACCAACATAAATATATATGGAAGAGTGCCTTGCGTCAGAAAATTAAACGAAAAATACTCTGAAAGATATTCATTTCCATGGATTACCTGGTTGATTATATGGACTATGCCTAAATTATTTGGATAATCAGTCAACGGAGGATAAGGGAAAATCCAAATTAGAGAAATATACAATATAGTGAAAAGGAGAACTAATTTCTTCAGTAAACTATCTGAGAACATAAAAATCCAAAAAAGAAAAGAAAATTAGAGCCCGCACTTAGCAGCATCTAATGTCTGTCCCTGA
>CAZVOT010000165.1:0-1967 GCA_964628775.1 Candidatus Woesearchaeota archaeon | reverse complement strand
AAAATTTGTTTACTTTATCTTTTCCTGCAAGTTTTTTTCCAAAATTAACAAAAGAAACACAATTTTTGCAGTATATACTTTTTTCAGTTTTTTCTTCTTTTTTTAATTCTACAAAACTAAGTCCGTCAGAGGATTCAATAAATATTTTTTCATCACTATTCCTGTCAATTTCTCTGTTGCATACACTGCAAGAACATAAATTTCCTCCTTTTTTTTGCGGAGAAAAAAATTCTTCTGAAAATAATTCCTTAAATTTCTGATTTTTTTGTTTGCTTGTTGTCTTTGAAACATCTCTCCATTTTTTAGTTATCTCTTCCTGTGTAAAGTCAAAGCAGGATAATTCAATTCCTCCAAGACAAAGATACAAATCAAGTCCAAATTCCTCATAAATAATTTTGTTTAATTCTTTTCTTATCTCTTCAATTTGGTTTAATGAATCTGCATAAGAAAGAATATAGAAGTGTCCTCCACCAGAATATACAATATTAGTCTGTGGAAGTCCAAATTTATTTGTTATATAAATTGCAAGAGCATCATTTAATAAAGCTAAAAATGAACTTCTACCTCTAAGAGTTTTAAGAGCATTTTTAGATTTTATTGTATAGATAAAATTCTGAATGCCTGAAATATCTCCATGAATTAATGCAAAGTATTTTTTATCTTTGAATATTTTTTCATCATAATTTTTTCCTTTTGGATCAACAAAATTTCTGATTTCTCTGTATATCTGGGAAACACTATCAAGTTCCTTATTTAATTCAAGCTGTTTGTATAAAGCACAGGAAATAGCAGAAGATACTCTTGAATGGTCATAAAGTGAAACAGTAGGTTCGTGTATCCAAGAAGCAGAAGGAACAAAAGTCAAGTGTTTCATAAATAAATGATTTAAATATAAAAAGTACTTGTCAATATTTTGTTCTTCTTTGAATTTTTCATTTAATCTTTCAAAATCTTTTTTGAAATCTTCATAAATGTCTGAAAAAGAAATTTTTACTTTTTCAGAAACTTTATTCTTCTCTGGGAAAACTTCCTCATATTCTGGATTCATTGAAGTAGGATAATAAAAATAATCTCTATCTTTTTTATTATTAAATATATTTTCAAAAATAGAACTTAACGGGATAAAATCAACATTTTCCTTTTTTTTATCTTCTTTTGACAATTCTTCTCTTTCAAAACAAGCGAGATTATCTCCTATTTTCATAATTTCAGATACTCTAGTATGTTTATTATCCCAATTTTCTGGTTTTAATAATTCTGAAAGTTTTTCAGATATAAAATCAGGCATTCTATTTACAAAGTTATTGCTCCACCATTCATGCTTAAATTTTGTTTCTTTTGCCCTTACAACTAATTTTCCAAAATCATGCAAAAAAGATACAAACATAACTTTCTGGAACTCATTTAATTCTGGCATTTGTTTTTCCTCCTTGCTTCTAAAATTGAAATAAGAATCTTTCCGCTTTCTGTTATTTTAAGTCCGTACTGTCTTTTGTTTATTTTTTTTCTTTCAATAAAGCCGTATTTCTCTTCAATTCTTCTCAAATATCCTGAAATTGTCTGCACTTTCAATTTAAGCTTCTTTGAAAGTTCTGTTGCAGTGATGCCTTCATTTGAATTTATTTCCTCAATTATGTTTTTTTCTCTTGAATTTTCTTTTAAAAAGTCTTCAATATTAAATTTAGGTATAGGTAAGTCATAAGTTGTCATTGTTTTGTTGTCATCTTCAAGAAAAACATAAAAAATGGGATTATTATTAAAAAGCGCCATAGTAAAACAAGCGAGAGACATCAATTTTGTCCCACCCGATATATTATAAAAAATTTCATAATCAGAATAAGTACTGTATATATTTATTAATTCTTTGATAATCTGTCCAATATTAGATGGTTCAATAACAATTATTTTTGATTTATAAAGCTCCTTAAATAATTCAGATAATTTTTGGGCTGTTGGAAGGGTTTTAT
>CAZVOT010000164.1:0-1992 GCA_964628775.1 Candidatus Woesearchaeota archaeon | reverse complement strand
AAAGCGGCTTATCTCCAATCTGAAGATTGGAGTTTTGCCGCTTTTCTGCATCAAATATTAAAAAATGAAGAAAAAAAACATTTTTTAAAATTAAATAATGTTTTAATTTAAAGAAAAATTTGGAGATATTGAAAATGAAAAATTTAAAAATACTTTTAGTGGTTCCAAATTATAACTCTTCTAATCAAATTGATTATGATTACTTTTTTCCACTCGGATTGGGATATATCTCAGCAATTATGAAAACTGCAGGTTATGAAGTAAATTGCCTCAATTTAAATCATAGAAATGGGAGGGCAGAAAAGATATTAAATTATGAACTGAATAAACAAAAATATGATGTTGTGTGTACGGGGGGAAATGCCCTTATGTATCACGAAATAAAAATTATCATTAACACAATTAAAAAACATAATAGCAAACCAATAACTATTCTTGGTGGTCCAATAATAAGTAGCGAACCTGAACTTATTTTTAACGCGTTAAATCCTTCAATTGGCGCGATTGGAGAAGGAGAAGAAACAGTAATTGAAATCTTAAAGAACATTAGAAAAAAAGAAAACTGGGAAAATATTGATGGCATAATATTCACTAATTCAAATGGAAAAAAAACAAAAACAAAAATGAGAAAACCAATAACAAATTTGGATCTTTTACCATATCCTGATTTTGAAGGCATCGAATTTGAAAAACAATTAGAAAATGGTGTTTATACCTCTTGTTATTATCTTGCATATTTATTTGATCATCCTCGAGTATATCCTATTTTAGCGAGCAGATCTTGTCCTTATCAATGTACCTTTTGTTATCATGACAGCAATTACAGAAAACGTTCATTGGAAAACATTATTCAAGAGCTAAGATTTGCAATAAAAAAGTATGATATAAATTTAATTATGATCAATGATGATTGTTTTTCTGTAGATGAAAAAAGGCTTTATGATTTTTGTATCGAGATAAAAAAACTTTCAAAAGAATTTTCAAGAAAAATAACGTGGATGTGTCAATTAAGAGTTGAGACTGTAAACGAAAAAATGCTGAAAACTATGAAAGATGCAGGATGTGAAGTAATTAGCTATGGGTTTGAAAGTTTCAGCAAAAAAGTTCTTGAAAGCATGAGAAAAAAAATAACGCCTGAACAGATAGATTATGCATTGAAACAAACATTAAAAGCGAAAATTGCAGTACAGGCCAACTTCATATTCGGTGACACCGCAGAAACCAAAGAAACTGCAAAAGAAACATTAGACTATTGGAAAAAGAATTGTGATGGTCAAGTATTCCTTGATTTTATACAACCATATCCCGGAAGTTTCATATATAAACAATGTGTAAAAAAAGGGATAATAAAAGATAAATTAGAGTTAATAAAAAATATACGCAATACATTATGGCTTAATATGACTGAGAATATGTCTGATGAAGAGATTAAGGGATTAAGAAATGAAATTTTTACTTCTTGGAGCAGATATCAAAAATTCATAGTTCCGAAATTAAAAAAGAATGAAGATCATAAAAATCCGCTGAGAGCGTCCTACTCCGGACTAAAGTCCGGAGTTTGACCGGACGCTCTCTTAATCGCGGATTTTTAGGATGCTAAAAGCGGCTTATCTCCAATCTGAAGATTGGAGTTTTGCCGCTTTTCTGCATAATAAAACTTATTCCGTAAAATTAATATGCCCTCATTGTAAAAAAGAAGTTAAATACAATCGATTTTTCATAAAGAAAAATCTTTTTTATAGTTATTTTATAATATGCAAAGAATGTCATATGCGCTTCTTTATTGTAAGTCGTTTACAGAAGATATTATCATCCAATTATACTTTATTTAAACCAATAATAAAGTTTTATTTAAAAATTATAAACGCCTATAAATGAATAGCGCCTTCATTATTCCTGCAAAATACGCAAAATACTGAGCGGGGTAAAACAAGAATGACAAAAGAAAAGCCGCATTTCTCTTTTTTACTGAATAAATTATTCCGAAGAAGA
>CAZVOT010000163.1:0-2012 GCA_964628775.1 Candidatus Woesearchaeota archaeon | reverse complement strand
TATAAACAAAATGTAACTAATCAATCTAAAGGACAAATCAAGAAAATACTAGATGAGCTAAGAAGAAGACTATCTGAAATTTTAAACGAGCTTGGATTAAAAACAAGCAAGGAAATTGGAAGGGGGTGGAAAATGTTAACTTCTAAAGAAGAACCAAGAATAGTTGGACTTGAAATTATTACAAATTACAATTCTTTAATTGATGATTCGCTTCAGACGATTAAAATAGAGATTTCGTTTAGAAGAAAGCTAATTAATCCTACTCAAATAAAGCCCATTCACCATGAATTTATTAATAGTCTTGGAGAGCCCCTGTTAGAAGAAGATGTAAAAATAGAAGTAATAAACTTATCTGAAAATTTCACAGAAAAATTTAGAGCATTAATAACAAGAAAAAATATTGCAATAAGAGATATTTATGATATTGATTATATTATAAAAAATAAAATTCTAAAAATAGATAAAGAAACTATAAACCTCATTTTGATAAAGATTAATGAAAGCAAAAAAGAAAAGTTTACAAAAGATAATTTAATCCAGTTTATTAGGGATTTAAATTCAAAAGTTTCTGATTTGAATGAAAAAGAATTGTCTTCTGTGCTGAAGTCTGGTGAAAATGTTAAGGTAAATGGGATGGTCCAGCGAATAATTTTGGCTTTCAAAGATCACGAAGGTTCTTTAGCATGATAGATAATATGGACAAGACTAAAAGATGAAAAATTTTAAAGAAATTAAACATAGGGTAAGAATGTCCGTCAATCCTACTCCCCCTAAAAGCTACCGATAGAACAATAAACTTTAATCTAAAGTTTTCCTTAATTTAAGGAAATAAGTGTCTAAAAGTTTCCTAATTAAAAGGAAAACTTTATAAACCCCGAAAACCATTAAATAACATGAATGAAAAAGAAATAGAACAGTATTTAATTGACTTTCATAAAAAGGAATTGCCAAAAAGCATAATTAGAGATTTAAAAGTTCCATCGCAGGAAAAGATCAAGGTTGTAATTGGACCAAGAAGAGCAGGAAAAACTTTCTTTTTGTATCATATAATGAATGAACTTAGAAAAGATAAAAAGAATATTTTATATTTAAATTTTGAAAATACAAAACTATTTGGAATAAATTTCAAAGAAATAAAAGAGATAATTGATATGAACGAACGGCTTTTTCCTTCACAAAAAAATAATCCTTATATTCTGTTTTTAGATGAGCCTCAAAATGTAGATTTATGGGAGAAAGCGGTTAGGGAGCTTTTTGATGAGGGATATAATATCTTTATTTCGGGGTCTTCTTCCAAGCTTTTAAGCAAAGAAATAGCTACATCCTTAAGAGGAAGAAGTGTAAGCTATCTTTTGCTCCCTTTTTCATTTAATGAATTTTTAAGAGAGAAAGATTATCCCTATTCCATGCTTTTAAGCTCAGAGGAAAAGTCTGCATTATTGAGGCTTTTTGATGAATATATAGAATTCGGCGGTTTTCCAGAAGTCGTAATTGAAAAGAATAGAGAATTAAAAATTAAAGATATTGAAAGTTATTTAGATTTAACAGTATATAAGGATATTATAGAAAGGCATAAAATAAAGGATTCTATGCTAATTAGATGGTTGATAAGATCCATAGCATCATGTTACTCTAGTGAATTAAGTATAAATAAAATATATCTTACTTTAAAGTCGCAGGGAAGAAAATTGTCCAAGGATGATCTGTATAGTTATGCTTCGATAATAGAAGATTCTCTTTTTGTTTTTTATCTTCCTAAATTTAGCCATTCATTAAGAAAAAGAGAGCCAATAAGCAAGGTTTATCTTTCTGATGTAGGATTTAATAAGTTAATAGAAACAAATGAAGATATTGGCAAGAAAATGGAAAACACCATTTTTTTGGAGCTCCTAAGAAGAAAAACACCCTTCCGGGAGATATTCTATTGGAAGAACGTACAACAGGAAGAAGTGGATTTTGTTATTAAAGAAAAAAATGAAATAAAGGAATTAGTTCAGGTGTGCAAGGATATA
>CAZVOT010000162.1:0-2023 GCA_964628775.1 Candidatus Woesearchaeota archaeon | reverse complement strand
ATTGAGTTTGGCAAGGGAGATATTGAACTTGATAAAGAATTGAAAGTTAAAATTGTGTTATAAAACTATTTTTCTTTTTTTGAATAACAAAAATTTTCCAATCGTCTATCGGCGAGTCCTATCTCTGCCTTAAAAGGCGGAGTAGACTCGCACTTTAGTTGGAAAATTTTTGGCATTAAAAAATTTCACACTAAAATAAAGTATTAGGCCTGTGAAATTTTTCAATAATTATATTTAATTGACTACATTCTTTGACGAAATTACAGAGGGTAACGAGATCTAATCCTTCTTTTTCTATTAAAGCCTGTGCTTTGTTAATGTTCCCCAGATCATATTGAAATATTGCTGCTCTTCCATCATATTTTTCTTGCTCCCATAATTGTGCTATTTTTTCTTTTTTTATTCTATTGAATAATGAATCATCTTTATTTTTATATTCTTCATTAATTGTCATTTCAAATTTTTCTTGAAGCTTATCTCTCTTGAGTATTGCTTTTTTTGCTTCATTTAATTTTTGTATTGAAGAATACAGGCCATATGTTTTTTCAAACCAACCGATTTTGGAATAAAATAATGCGGATTTTTCTAGAAAAGATTTTGCAAGATCTTCTTTTCCAACTTTCTTAAGTTGGGGTGCATATAATTCAAGAATTTTGGCTGCTCTTCCAAACTGCCTGATATCTACAAAATATTTAAGTTTATTTATAGAACCATATCTGCTTGGATCTTCAATCCTGTTATTGGTATCCATCATTTTAAATTTCGCCTATAAAAAAAACAGGATGTTTTTACTTTTAAATCTTTTGGTTTTATACCACTGCCGAGTGGATACATCAAAATAAAGAATATAAGTTAGTTATAAAGCAATATTTTTTATCTATTCTTTCTTCCACCTAATGCCTTGGGGTGTGTCTTCTAGAACAATTCCTTTTTGTTTTAGTTTATCTCTTAATTTATCTGCCTTTGCAAAATCTTTTTCTGCTCTTGCTGTTTCCCTGTCTTTAATCAGTTGTTTTTCTTCTTCTGTAATTTCTGCCTTTTCTGTTTTGTCTAAATTTAACCCTAAAACAGAATCAAATTTCAGCATTTGATCATAAACCAGTTCTGCATCTTTTTTGCTTAAATCTATTTTATTCATTTCTCTAATAAAACAAAAAATTGCTGCTAAAGCTTGAGAGATTTCTAAATCATCATCCATTGCTTTTTCAAAATCTGTTTTTGCTTTTGAAATCACTGTCTTAATAAGCAAATTTTTTTTCTCTCCTTTGACTTTTCTTAGTCTCTGCATAAAATCTTTTATTTTATGGAGTGTATTTTTTGCAGATTCAACATCTTTAAATGTAAAATTTAATTGTTGTCTGTAATGTGTTGCTAATAAAACATATTTTATTGATATGGGATCATATCCTTTGCTAATCAGATCTCTTAAAGTATAGAAATTACCTAAGCTTTTACTCATTTTTTTTCCATCAACAAGTAGCCATTCATTATGAATCCAATAATTAACAAATTTATTTCCTGTGTATGCTTCTGACTGTGCTATTTCATTCTCATGATGAGGAAAAACTAAATCAGTTCCTCCCGTGTGAATATCAAAATGACTTCCCAAATATTTCATTGACATTGCAGAACATTCAATATGCCATCCCGGTCTGCCTTTTCCTATTTCTGTTTCCCAAAACACATCCCCGTCATTTTTATCCCATTTTTTCCATAATGCAAAATCAGATGCTGACTCTTTGGTATATTCGTCTTGTTTAACTCTAGCACCTTCTTTTAGTTCTTTTAAATTTATGTGCGCTAATTTTCCGTAATTTTTGAATTTTGAAACAGAATAATATATGCTGCCGTCTTTTCCTTTGTAAGCAATTCCTTTATCAATGAGCTTTTTGATGATACTTACCATCTCTTGAATATGGTCTGTTGCTTTAGGAAAGATATTTGCTTTTTGTATGTTTAATAAATCTAAATCCCGCATAAATTCGTTTGTATATCTTTCTGTAAATTCTTTTAAACTGATTCC
>CAZVOT010000161.1:0-2026 GCA_964628775.1 Candidatus Woesearchaeota archaeon | reverse complement strand
CCTTCTCTTTAATATCTTCGGAAAAAGTTCTGTTTGAATCTTTTCCTCGAGACTTATATATTATTCCTTTATCTCCTTCTATCTTTATCCTTTTTACTATCCTACGTATTTGCCTCTCGCTTAATCCTAATATTTCTGCTCCTTCTTTTTGTGCTATTATTTTATCCATTGCCTTATGTATTATGTGCAGCCTCTTCAATTCCTCTTGTGTTGCCATGATAATATCCTTTCCTGCCATAATGCCCTCCTTTTAAAAAGTGCATTATAGCATCTTTGCTTTAGGACATTTCTAAATGTGCCGAATAGGACATTATCATTTGTGGGTTACAGAAAACCAAAAGTGGAGTTTCCCCAAAATTTTGGAATAAAACGGTATAAGTGTAATAAATTCAATAAGAAACAAGAAATAAGAAGTGGAAAAGGGATTCCGTCCTTGATATAATTTTTTTGGTCAAAAAAAGGGGAAAGAGTTTCCCCAAAACAAGGAGGAATCCCATGGGAAATAGTAACAAAATCAGCAATAAAATAAAAGAACAAATTGAAAGATTCAGCAAAAAAATAACAGAAGGATTATTAAAACCCGAAAAGAAGTTTGTGAGGCAAGTAATATTTGGGATACAAGCATCACGGGATATAAAACTATCAAATATATCAAGGAGTTTAAATGAAGAAATGAAACTAATAAAAGTAGAGAATAGATTATCGCAGCATATGAGAAAGAAAGATATGACAGAAGGGATGAATAAAAAACTAATAGAAGAAGGAAGTAAAAGGATAGGAAAGGAAACAGTATTAGCAATAGATTTGTCGGATATAAATAAACCGTATGCAAAGAAGATGGAAAATCTGACAAAAGTATGGAATGGATCAGAAGGCAAAGTAGGGGATGGATATTGGATATGCGAAGTAATAGGGGCAGAAGTAAAAGGGGAAGAAATAACACCAATGTACAGCGAATTATATTCACAAGAAGCTGAAGGATTTGAGAGCGAGAACAAACAAATAATAAAAGCAGTAGAAGAAGTAAATAAAGGAGTAAAAGGGCGAGGGATATGGACAATAGACAGAGGAGGAGATCGGATAAAAATCATTGAAAAGCTTGATGAAATGAAGGTTCAATTTGTAATCAGGATAAATTTCAAGCGGAACATAATAGATGAGAATGAAAAGGAAAAGAATGTATTAGAATATGCAAAAGGAATAAGATGTAAAGAAAAATTTACGGTAACGATAGATGAAGAAGGGTACGAGAAAAGAATAGAAATCAAATTAGGAATTGGTAAAAGAATAAAAGTTGGAGGAATAGAATTAAATTTGGCAGTAATAAAAGGATTTGGAAAAGAACCGATGTTGTTATTAACAACGTTAGAAAAGAGTGCAAAAGAAATATTAGAAATATATCTTACAAGATGGAAATGCGAAGAAAGTTTTAGATTTTTAAAACAAGAATATCATTTAGAAGATGTCCGAGTAAGGAGTTATGTAGGGTTAAGGAATACAGTGGTATTGCTTCAATCAGTATTTTATTTTATAAGTGTACATATAGGTAAAAGACTAAGAATGAATATTTTATTAAAAAAGATATTGGAAAAAGCAAAAAGATTTTTTCAGGTGCCAGTATTTAAACAATACGCAATAGCAGACGGAATATACAGAATATTATTTAATACGAAATGGGACGATGATAAAAAAACAGATGAAATGGATGATAGACAAGGAGTATTTGAATTTATGCTGGAAACCTAAAAATAGCGGTTTTTTGAAATTTTGGGGAAACTCCACAGACTGGAATATTGACAAAAATCTGGATGATAATGAACTTGAAGCTAAATTATACAAAAACAAGGAAAAAAATAACAACCAGAACAGTAAACCTGTCCTTGATTATGAACATATAGACATAGAATTAAAGAAAACAGGGGTAACATTACTGCTTTTATGTGCGGAATATCAACAAGAAAATCCTGAAGGGTATAAGTATGAAATGTTTTGTCGTCTATACAGAGAATGGAAAGAAAAACAGAAT
>CAZVOT010000160.1:0-2029 GCA_964628775.1 Candidatus Woesearchaeota archaeon | reverse complement strand
TCCTTATACAAAATGCAAAAAAATTCCCTATAAAAATAGCAAGTATTTCTGAACAAGACAGGGTTATTGTACATGTTGATAAATTATTAAAACTCACATCTGAATATGAAAAAATTAAGGACAAACAAACCGATGAAAAAGTGCGTCTTGAAAAAGAAATCCAAAAATTAGATGCTGAAATTGACGAAGAAATCTATAAATTATATGGTATTACTGCTGAAGAAAAGAAGATTATTGAGGATTCTTTAAAATGACTGAAAAAGACAAGGCATTAGTGGTTTTCCAAGACAAAAAGATAAGAAGAATATGGTATAATGAGGAATGGTTCTTCTCTGTTGTAGATATTGTTGCGGTACTTACTGACAGCCCCACTCCAAGGCAGTATTGGGGCAAGGTTAAGGACAGGGAGTTTATTGCTCTTGAACTGTCCCCAATTTGGGTACAGTTGAAACTGCCAGCAGAAGACGGCAAATTAAGGTTTACTGACTGCGTAAGCACAAAAAACGCCTTTAGACTTATCCAATCAATTCCCTCAAAGAAAGCTGAGCCATTCAAGCAGTGGCTCGCCCAAGTCGGATATGAAAGGATTCAAGAGATAGAAAACCCAGAGATTGCTCAGGACAGGGTTAAGGAATACTACGAGCTGAAAGGTTATCCTAAAGAATGGATTGACAAGAGACTGAGGGGAATTGCCATAAGGCAGGACTTAACAGATGAATGGAAAACAAGGGGCATTAAAGAGCAGAATGATTTTGCTATCCTTACAAATGAGATATCAAAAGCTACCTTTGGAAAAACAGTTCAGGAATACAAAAGATTCAAGGATTTAAAAAGAAAAAATCAAAACCTAAGAGATCATATGACTGACTGGGAATTAATCTTGACAATGGTTGGAGAAAAAGCTACAACAGACATAACAATCTCAAAAGATTCCACAGGATTTAAAGAATGCAAAGAATCAGCAGTAGAAGGCGGGACTATTGCCAAGAATACAAGAAAAGAAATTGAGCAGAAAACAGGGAAGTCAATTATTTCAAAAGATAATTATCTTTATTTAGAGAAAAAAAGGAACAAGCAACTGGAAAAAAGATGAAAATGAACGACCAAAAGATATAGATAACAAGAAATCAGTAAAAGTAAACTGCTCTTTTTGCGGCAAGGAAATTGAGTGCCCTGAAGATATGCTCAAAAAGTCAAAAAAGCACATGTGCTATGAATGCTTCCAAAACGCAGGAGAACTGGCGAAAGGAGAAGACTTGGGAAAAGTCCATGTGAATATTCCAATGGACAAATACACATATACATCTTCCAGAATTTCTTCATTCGTCTTCAGATTCTCATAATGAAAAGAGTTTTAGCGAAAATATTGAAGAAGCTCCTAATCGTTGGAATTTAGATAGAATAGATTTTATAGTATTATACACTATTGGAACTGATTATCAAGGTGAGGGTATAAACAAATTATTAATTGCACCTGTAAAAAATAATTAAAGTTAAAACAATCTTCTTGCAATTGTGATAAATGCAGTATGTCCAAGCATCATTGTCTCTGGCCTGACTACCTGTTCGTGCACAATCCAGTTTCTTTTAATGACTTCAAAAACTTGTTCAACATAATAGTTCTTTGATTCCTTTAACTGCGAAACAAAAAGCATAACCTGCGTGATAGTAGGCAGATAAGTTACAAAATATCCTCCGACTTTAAGCGACTTATTTACAGATTTTATTGCTTTCCAGGGCTCAGGAAGATCAAGATTTACTAAATCAACATTTTTCTCTTCAATGCTTTCGTATACATTCCCTTTTTTTATTGTAACTACCTTGTCAAATCCAAGAGTAGAAACATTCTTTTTTGCAATTTCCAAAAAATCATCCCTGAGTTCATAAGAGTAAACATGTCCAGAAGGACTAACAGCATTGGCAAGGAAGGAAACCATTGAACCTGAACCAGCTCCAGCATCAACAACAGTCATCCCATCTTTCATTCCAGTAAAAGCAGTTATCATACAGGCGTCTTTTTGGGTTATTT
>CAZVOT010000159.1:0-2059 GCA_964628775.1 Candidatus Woesearchaeota archaeon | reverse complement strand
TGCTTCCTCTCTCTTTGGAGGTCTCCCGAAAGTGTAATATAGAAATTCTGAAAACTCATATATGGTCCATTTTGAAGTTACAGCATCTTTATTTTTGAATTCTATTAAAAGTAATCTTTTGTTTATTTCGTCGTCATCATCTCCATAAGAAATTTCTAACTTATCCAAGAAATAGGATAAATGTTCATTCGCAAAGATGTTTAAGAATTTATTTGGATAATAGGTTGAGAGTATTTTTCCTTTAAACATCGGAGATAAAAGATTTTGTCTTATATTCTCAAAATCCTCTTTTCTTGCAGAATCCAAAAGAGATATAACCGCGGATTTAACATTTTGAAAAGCTTCCGATTCTGATGTTCCAAATTTGCTTGCATATCTATATTTAAGAATTGGATCATTTTTTTCAACTCCAAAATAAATTCCAAATTTTGAAGATGTTGCCCCGTGGATATCCCCTGAGTTCTTTAATTCAGTTTCTAACCAATAACAAAAGGAATTTTTGGATTCAGGTTTTCCTTTTTGAAGAGCATATTGTTCTAATTTAAGGGAATTTAAATTTTCTTCTGAAAATAGTCCTAAAAACTCTTTTCTTTTGTTCTCTAGTTTTACAAGTTCTTTTTTAAAATATTGTCTAGTTCCCTCAAAATCGGCTTGCTTTCTCCTTAATTCTTCTATTTCTATCATTTTTACTCAAATCCCAGCTCTTGCAGAACTTTTTTTAGTTTCTCATCTGCTTTTGCTCTTTCTTCTTCTGCTTCTTTTAACAACACAACAGATTCATCTAATGGCAGAGTTGTATCTTCTCCATTTGTTGAAACATAACGGGAAGGGCTCAAGTTATAATCATTCTTCACTATTTCTTCTTTTGGAACAATCCTTGAAATTCCTTCCTCTTCTTTCCAGTTTTGATAAATTTCAGAGATTTTCTCAATTGAAGCGTCAGGCAGAAAGTTTTTAGGTCTGCCCTTTTCAAATAGTTTTGAAGCATTAATCAAAAGAACTTTGTCTTTGTGCTTTTTCTCTTTATTAATTATTAAAATTATTCCTGCTGAAGTTGTGTTATAAAACAAATTCTCAGGTAGTAAAAGAACTGCTTCAATGAAATCATTCTCAACAAATGCTTTTCTTATGTCTCTTTCACGGCTTGAGCCTTCATTTCCTGAGCCGCGAGAAACTGCTCCCGTATCAAGAACAACGGCAATTCTTCCTTTATCATTTAAGGACTTGAACATATGTTGTACCCAGCCCCAGTCAGCAGAGCTGTTTGAAGGATAGCCATAAGTAAATCTATTGTAAGCGTCATTTTCATAAGTGGCTTGAGTAAAAATATCCTGGTTCCACATTGGATTTGCAACAACTATGTCCATTTTTTTCAAAGCGCCATCTTTAGTTAAGAATGCAGGTTTATTCATACTATCTCCAAGAGCAACATTTGCTTCCATTTTATTAATGAAAACATTCATTTTTGCCATAGCATAAGTGCCGTGCAAATACTCCTGTCCATAAAACTGCAATGGCTTTACTTTTGTATTTTCCCCGTATTTCTCCTTAAATCTGAGCATTGCTTTTATTAGAAGCCCGCCAGAGCCAAGGCAGGGGTCATAAATCTCTTCTCCCTCTTTGGGCTCTACAATTTTAGCCATTAGAACTGCAACTTCTTTTGGGGTGTAGAATTCGCCTGCTGACTGACCTGACCCTTCTGCGAATTTTCTAAGCAGATACTCATAAGCTCTTCCAAGAATATCTGCCTCAGCATCTTTAAATCCCAATTTGTACTTATTCAAAACATCAATTAACGCTTTCAGATTATCATCGCTGATTATTCTCTGCCCCGAAGCAGTTTCGTTAAAGTCTTTTATGTCAATAACTCCCTGCAGTTTAGGATTTTCTCTTGCTATTGCTCTTACAGCATCAGTCAAGTATTCTCCCATTCTTGTACTCTGCTTAAAAATTTCTGACCATTTTGCCTTTTTGGGTATATAAAACCAAACAATAGAATGGTCTTCTTCAACTAAATCCTCAGCGGTTTTTTTATTTCCATATTCCTGCGCAAGTTTTT
>CAZVOT010000158.1:0-2076 GCA_964628775.1 Candidatus Woesearchaeota archaeon | reverse complement strand
AAAAACCAGACTTATCCCAAAGCTGGTAAATTCTATCTTCAACCTGTTTTGGATCATATTGTTTAGACAACTCCATAGTGTTTATTTTATCACAAATTTTTTAATTTTTTCAAAAGGTTTTTAAGCATTCTTCTAAAACATCTAAATGTTCTTTATCTATTTTTCTTTTTAACAACAGTTTTTCTATAGTATTACCAATATCAAAAATAGAAACAATATTGTTTTTTGTATCAAAAATATATTTAAATGGACTATTAATAATTGATATTTTAGCCCCCGAATACGGCTGAACAGAAACCAAACATTTTCCGTTTTCAAGCTTGTTTAAAAAAGAATTTCTGATAATTGGTTTTTCCTTAAATTCTAACAATTCTAAAGCGGTTGGAAGAAGATCAATTTGGCTAAAAAGATTGTTATTTCTTCTACCGACTACCAGACTAGAGTTTTTGGCCGGTAAAATTACCAGACTGGTTAAAAAATTTTCTTGCCAAGCTCCATTCATATTAGAAAAATTATTTTTATTAAGACCAATCGGCCAAGGATGATCGCCAAAAATAAAGAGGTGGGAATTTTCTGAATATTCTTTCTCAAAAAAGTCAGAATACATTTTACCCAGAAAGAAATCTTGCAAAAAGGTAGTATTAGCTATATCTTCAAAGAAGTTTGTGTTGTTGGGGTAGGGAATAATATCTTTAAATAATTGCAAATCAATTGTGTTCGAAAAGGGATAATGATTCACCGTCGCAGGAGCTAAATAAACAAATATCTTCTCTCCCTTAAAATTTTCTAGATATTCAAAAACTCTCTTATAAAAAATATCGTCTTGATATCCCCAAGGTAGTTCTTTATCCTCTGGCTTCATAATATCTTTATCGTGGACTTCTTCAAAACCGATTGTTTTCATAAAATTTTTAGTATTTGCAAAATTCGAATTGTAATAACTCATAAAAAACAAGGTTCTATAACCATTTTCTTTTAATATCTTAGGTAAGCAGTTTAAACTACCGGAAGCATCCTTCAGTTTTGCTAAATTTTGATAAAGAGAGGGAAGAACGGAACATAAAATTACTTCTTGTGCCCTAATTGTTTGGACGGAAGCGCTTTGAATTCTAGGAAAAATGATTCCATTCTCTTCTGCTAAAGAAATAAAACTAGGAGTTATTTTTTTATTTACGAAATAGAAATTTAAACTCTCAAGCTGAACAAAAAAGAGATTTTTGCCATCGCCACCGCTTAAATGACTTAAATTATTTTTTCTATTCTTTTCAATTCGGTCAACGAAGTATTTTTGATAAACAGTGTTTACTGATGTTTTATGAACATAGTGGTTAAATATATTTGAGAAAAAAAATGTTGTTTCATTCGGAAATTTAATAGAGAGAAAAAAGAAGAATACAATAAACCCTATTATTAAGATTTTAAGAGATATTTTTGGAGATATTTTTTCTTTTTTAACCGAAAGAAAATTAAAAAAGTTTAGTAATCCAAAATAAAACAAAAATAAAACTATCCCTAACGAAAATAAATTGAATTTACTAACACCTACACTATTAACAATAGCAGAAATAGTTTTAATAGCATCAGAAAGATTATACAGGACAAAAAATGGATCAAAAGTAACCCCTAGATTTAAATGCAACATAGCTAAAAGTAAATCAATAAAAAAGTAGCAAGTAAATAAAGTGACAAAAATTAGCCTTAATTTTCTTGTTGATAATAATCCTGAAAATAAAAGAAAAAGAAAGGTAAGGATAAAAGGAAATAAAAATGTTAAAGAAGAAATAATTGCAAAAAGGACATTTAAGAGAGTATTAAAATTAGTATAAAGATAAATGTAGTTAGGAAAATAAAGTAAAACACATAAGTAAAATACCAAAATAACGGCACCAAAAGATAGTCGATTAAAAAAATTTTTTATATCTCTATGTTTAAAATATTCGGTTGCCATAGTGATATTATTTTAATCCTAAATTTGCATCGACCTTGATATTTATCCAATCTTTTGTTTCTTTTTTTAACCGATGATAATAACCGGTAATCGCTGTCATTAGGGCGTTATCGGTGCAAAAATCTTGG
>CAZVOT010000157.1:0-2078 GCA_964628775.1 Candidatus Woesearchaeota archaeon | reverse complement strand
CTCGTTAAAGAAAAAATACTAAAAAAGATTAATAATAAATTTTTTGTTTTGGATAACCTCTTTGTGAGGAGTATTAAGATTTTCCTCAACATAAATAATATTGACCTGAGAATATTCAAGAAGTTCAAATTTATTAAATCCGTGGGGTTATATGGTAGCTGTGCAAAAGGAGTAAATGATGAAAATTCAGATATTGATATTTGGATAAAAACAGAAAAATTAGAAGACAAAGAATTAGCAAGATTAAATAATGAATTAAATAAAAAATTTAGAAACATCAAGGTTTTATTTTTAAACGAGGAAAAAATAAATAATATCAAAAAAACAGACCCGTTATTTTATCATTCACTATTTTTTGGCTCAATAATATTGTATGGAGAAAATGAAATTTGACATTGACAGATGCATAAAACTTGGTTTATTGAAAAGAATCCCTCCATCAAAAGAAAAAGCAGAAGGAAGCATGAAAAATGCAGAGAACTGGTTAAGAGAAGCCAAAAACAACTTGCAAAATCTTACTTTTAGATCGTGCATTCTTACATCATATTTAGCTATGTTTCATGCAGCAAGAGCAATTCTTTTTATAGATGGTTTTAGAGAAAAGTCTCATTTTGCTGTAGCTAGATATTTAGAGGATAAATATGCTACAACAGGATTATTAGAAAAAGAATGGATAGATATACTGGATTTTTATAGAGAAACCCGACACGAAGACCAATATAGTATAAGTTTTTTGCTACAAAAGAAGAATCGGAAAAAGCATTCCAATCTGCAAGGGGATTTGTAAAAAGAATGAGAAAATTATTTCGAGAAATATATACCTCTGCCTAAAAATTTGTTGAATAATATTGAAAAAATTATTAAGTTAAAGTAAAAAAAATATTAAATATGATTAATGTTTTTTCAGGAATTCTTCAATTTCTTTTATGAAATTATGAAAATTTTTAATTCCAGATTTAATACTTTTAAAGGCAATCTCATCATCAACTTTACCATACCTGTGCACAAGGAATGCCTAAATTGAGGTCAGTATTAATGATAGAACAGATATCTATTACCTCCTGTATAGAAAATTCTATTTTTTTGTAAATTCCATCTTTTATTAGCCCTAATTTTTCAAAAGCTTTAGCATTTTTTGGAAAATTCTTTTTTATAATCTCTAAGGACTCATCAATCTCTTTTATTTTGTGTTTTATTATCTCTTTTCTTATCATCTTATCTTTTTATATAGAAATTTCAGAAAATTTTATATAATCATAATACATTCTTTTAAAGTCTTCGAATTTTTTGATTGTTTCCAAGGCGATTTTATATAAAAATTTTTTATTTGGACAATATAAAATCTTTCCTTTTAACACATTAATTTTAAGATAAGTGGGAAGTTCTTGATAAAGTTGGATATCATAGATATCTTCACTTAATCCAGTTAATAATTTTAATCTAAACTTGTTTGCCTCAAGGGAATTTCCATCATAATAAATACATATGTCTATATCAGAAAGGTTAGAAAATTTATTTTCTGTCATTGAGCCATAAAGCAAAATAAATTTTATTTTTTTAAAGTTTGGAATAGACTTAATAGTATGGAGAAACCGGTTAATTTTTCCATCTATTTTGGTGGCCATAATAATGATAAAAAAGCTATATTTATATATTTTTAGTTTATTTAATAGCGACGAACTTTCTATTTTACTATTTATTTGTAAGTTGTGTATCTTAATGTCTTCAAGACTTTTGTCTTAATTCTATACAAGTAAGGTTGATAGCCTGGTTGATATTTCAAATCTTGCTTCTGGGGTTTATTTTATTAATGTGGGAAATATCAACAATAAAGGCAAGACAGAGAAAGTTATAAAAGTTAGATAGATTTAATTTTAATGTTTTACTAATTTTACTCAATTTAATGCAACACAGCACATGCATGGAAAGATTTATATATACCACATTACATAGAGTAATATAATATAAGATGGTACAAGCTGTAATAAATATACCAGAAAATGTGAATAGAATTTTGAATATTATTAAAGCTAAGCATGGGTTAAAAGATAAGAGTGAAGCAATTATTTTGGTTGTAA
>CAZVOT010000156.1:0-2096 GCA_964628775.1 Candidatus Woesearchaeota archaeon | reverse complement strand
TCGATTAGCAATTTCAAATGCTTCACTGTACCTAACAACATTCTTTATATCAGCTTTATCTGGTACAGATTCTTTAACAAGTTTCCAGAAATGCCAAGCGAAAGAAGAGTTTATTTCCGAATTTCTTCTTCTGAAAATATCCTCTAAAAGTTTTTGAAATGGCTTATTGTCAAAATTTTCTAAATCATCATATAATCCTGGCATTTGCCATTTCCACTTTTTAAAATCTTTTTGTCTAAATTCTGCAAGATATATAAACAATGGAGCTGATTCGCTGATAACTTCTTCTCTGCATTTTGAAACGCTTTCTAAGAGTTCTTTAGCTTTTTTCTGATTTAATCCTCTTATATGTCCAAAGACTCTTATTAACGCTCCCATCAGCACATCTCTGGGTTTTGACTCTAATTTGGAGAATTTTTCTAACAGCTCAAAAGCAACATCTTCTACTCTTTTAGCCATTCCTAAAGCTTTCTTTTTTTCTTTATTGAAAAATAATTCTTCTTTATTGTCTGGCATCACTGTCAGGCGATTTCGCGCAAGTTGAGACAAAGAAAAACAAGTCATCAGTTGAATGTAGTAATTTTTATCTTTTGTTAATTTTTCAGTTAAATTTATAATTTCCTCAATATAATCCCTGCCATCCAAAACCGCGCAATTCATTAAAACCCAAGCGCACCAACCTCGAACAGTGGCAATAGCGTGAGTATCTTCCCCTTGCTCAATTTTTTTATGTTCGTCATATTTGCCCTCAGGATCATTAGGATCAAGTTTATCTGGCGTACAAGGATTTGAATCTTTAATAAACACTTTAACAATCCGTAAGGCCTTATCAATTTCTTTTTGTTTTGATAAGGCATCGGCAAATTCCACAAGTTCTTCCCGCGACTGAGGACGAGTAATTTTCTTTTCAATTTTTTCTACATCATTATCAAATCTTTTTAAAAACGGATCTAAAAATTCTAAATAAATTTTTAATAAAACTTCTTTATCGGCTTGGCTGGCTCTTTTAAGATTTAGTCCGCTGCACAATAAAATCTGTTCATTATCGCTTAGTTTTGGTTTTTGAGATAAATTGTTAATGATTTTTAATCCAACTTCAAAGTTTTTATTAAGAATTTTATTTAATACTTCTGCGATTTCAAATGTCTCAAAGGTATCAAACTTTTTAATAAAGTAATCCTGATTAATAAAATCTTTAAACATTTCTTCTCCTTCATCAAAAGAAAAATCTAAAAATTGAGAGATAATTCCAACAACATTTCTCTCAAAAATTCGAGAACCTTGATAATAATCGGGGTTTCTAATCCAATCTTTTAATGTCTTTTTTGCCTCCTGATTGCCCTTTTTGGCCAAATCTAAAGCAATTTGCTCAACAAATGGATTAATTGGGAGTTTGTATTTATCAATACTTACTTTCAATAACCTCCATTTTTTATTATCGGGAAAATCACCCCGAATCTCTTGATATATTAAATCAGATTTATGAGGAATTCCTTTCCGGGATAAGATAAATTTTTTTAGAATTTTAAAAGCTTCATAAGATATCTTTTCATCCTCGCTTTTATATCTTTCCAAAATGATAGAAATCGAGGCACGATTAAGAAAATCTGGTTTATTTTTATTAACTTTATCGGTTGGGGTAATACAATTTTCTTTAATAAATTGCCATGCTTTTTGAGGATTATTTTTGTAGTATTTTTCTAAAGCAGGTCTTAAAGTAAAAATTATAAAATGCCTATCAGAAACTTTATAATCGTGTCCATAAAAACCCGTAACACCCCCCATTAATTCCCAACCATTATAAATACTCTCTCCTTTTTTATTTTTCCATTGCTGACTATATTGTTTGATAAGTATTTTTATTACTTTCTTAAAATTATTCTCAAAATCTATGTCAATATATCCTTTTAAAACACTAAAGATATTACCGGGAGTATACATTACAAATTGACCATCATCTCCTATCAAATTAAAGTGAGTATCAATAATTTCAACGATTTCTTCAATTTTTTTGTTATTGTTTCTGTTTTTATAAATCTGGAATATCTGTTCTAATAATTCTGAAATTAATTTTTTTTCTTCGCTATACTCTCTTT
>CAZVOT010000155.1:0-2100 GCA_964628775.1 Candidatus Woesearchaeota archaeon | reverse complement strand
GTTTTAACTAATTCAGGCAGTTCAATGGTTTTTACCAGTCTTTTTGCAAACGAAAGATTTATATATACCAATCTGTATATATACCATATGGTATACTTAACAGAAGCAGAAAGAAGAATTTTCGTTAATAGAGAACATGAACTGAAAAAAATGCTTGAATCTGCAGAAATATTGAAAAGGGGGTTGAGAAAAAATCTTTCTCTTGTAGGTATGAGAAAAATAGGCAAGACCCTTCTTGCAGCAAAATTTCTTGAAGAGCTGGAAAAGAAAAAAAACATAAAATGCATTTTGTTCAATGTGGAAAATAATCTCTCTACTCCAGAAGATTTTGCCCTTCGTTTTGCTTATTCTGTGCTTTATTCTCTTAATCCTTCTGGAGAATATGAACCTTCTCTTTCAGGACTTGCAAAAGTATCTGGTGAAGATTCAAAACAAATCCTTGAATTATTTTTGAAAGAAAGCGAAAAAAAGTCACCAAACAGAGTTTTGCTTATACAAAGGGCCTTTGAATTACCAGAGAAAATCGCACAAAGAAAAAAATTATATTTTTTTATTGTATTAGATGAATTCCAAGCGATTCTCGGTTTGAACAACTATCCAAATATAAATATCCTTGCGCTGATAAGAAAATATTTCGAACATGGCAACAGAGTAGAATGGATAATAAGCGGTTCTGCCATATCTTTGTTGTTAGACAAAATTCTTGGTGCAAAATCACCATTTTTTGAGCTTTTTGAAAATATAAAGATTGACTTTTTTGATTTTAATTCTACAATCACATTAATAGAAAAAATAGAAAAGGTTTATGGAGCAAAAATAGACAGATTTATTAAAAGGCAAATATTTAGTTTCACAAGAGGGCATCCTTTTTATGTTTATTGCTTGACAGATAAGGTTTGTTCATTAACAAAAAGTCCAAAAATTTCTGATATAACAAGAGCTATATTTGAGGAAGTGCTTGCACCAGGCTCAAGAATATACATGCATTGCAGATACATCTTTGATACGTCTCTTGAAAGAGCAAGAGGAAAAACAACATTGAAAAAAGCCTTGGAAACACTCTCTAAAAGAGAAATGAGCATAACAGAAATTGCAAAAGAAACAAGAATGAGCATTCAGGCAGTCAACATCTCTTTAATAAGACTGGGGGATGTAGACCTTGTGGAAAGAATAGGAGATAAATATAGAATTGTTGATACTATGCTAAGATTTTGGATAAACAATATTTTATTGCATGGTGAAGAGTTTGTAAAAATAAAGGAAGCAAGAATGAAGCAGTTAGAACAAGAACTGCTGAAAATAAAAACAGAGCTTGGAATTGCAAAAGAAAGTGAAATAAGAGAAAAATTAAAAGAAAAATTTGGAATAGATTTCAAAAAATATAAAAAGAGCGGAATAGAGTTTGATGCTGTTGCATTTGATGGAAGAAAATTTTATATTGTAGAAATAAAGTGGAAAGGCAGGCAAATCAATATTGTTGAATTGAAAAAATTTAAGAATAAGATAGAAAAATCTGAATTTGATAAAAAAGACAAAAAATTAATATTTATTTCAAAATCAGGATTTACAGAAAAAGCAAAAATATTTGCAAAAGAGAACAATATAGAAATTCTTGCTTTTTATCAATAGAAACAATTACTGATAGTAATGTATTTTGTTAACAAAGAAGACGTTTTATATCTTCCCTATTAATAAAAAACATTTCAAAAGAAATTCTTATTTTGTAGCTCAAAATTGTTGTTATTTTTGTTGAAGCTTACTAACACTTAATATTTAATAGTAAGTTCAATAATTATTTATGCGAAAGGGAATTTCCCAGCTGATAACAGCCATCATGCTGATTGCAATTACAGTGATGGTTGCAGGGGTTATGGCAAACTGGCTTTTCAAGCTTTCAGCAGGGCAAGCAGGAATAATCGAAGCAAGGGGAGGAGAAATAAGATGCCATTTTGCTGGGCTTGCTGTTTCCGATGTTAATTACAATTGCTCAAGCAATATTTTATCTCTAACTGCAAAAAATACTGGTGACAAAACTTTAACAGATTTTAAATTCATGATTATTTTAGAAAACACTTCTGTTGTCACAAGTCAAGTAGAAGG
>CAZVOT010000154.1:1539-2105 GCA_964628775.1 Candidatus Woesearchaeota archaeon | reverse complement strand
CATTTCCACATAATTTATGATTAAACAGTAGGATTATTTATTTTTACCTATATTTTATATTCTAATAATTATTTTAAAATATTGAAATAATATGAAGTGCAGTTTATGCAAAAAATAGGATTTATAAACTTAATTCCTTCTCTAATTAGAAAATCTATTACTAAACTTGTGATTTTCAAGCTCAAAAAAATGGAAAAATTTTTTTGAGCTTGAAAATTTTGGAATTATTATAAATTCATAAAATTAGGAAAGATTTGTTATAAAACATTTATAAAGTTTGTCTATTTTTTTTTTAAAATGGTAAAAAAAACAACTTACAGAAATTTAATAGAAGAATCTGAAAATAATCTTTATGCTGGAAACTTGGAAAGAGCAGGAACTTATGCAAACTTAGCACATACTGCTGCAAAAAACGAGTTTGAAGAAGGGATTCATTCTCAGGGAAGCATGGATTTAATAGGGAGAAAAGTAAAAAATATCAACCAAAAAATAATTGAAAATATGGCTTTTAATCTAGAGTTAGATAATCCAGAAGATTTTAGACAATACCGCTCCAGGCTTAACAG
>CAZVOT010000154.1:0-1529 GCA_964628775.1 Candidatus Woesearchaeota archaeon | reverse complement strand
TATTCACAAAAAAATAGTGTAGAACTCCCATTAGAATTATATCACTATCTTGAGAAGAACCTGGCTCATCTTTCATTTTCTAATATAATGGAAGTATTTTCTTCAGGAAAATACAAAACAGCAAGAGATATGCTTCTTACAATGCAGGAAAGAATAGAAGAAGCAGGTATGTCTATACAATCAAATAATTTTTCCAGATTTATACAGGCATATGAAGATAGAAATGAAAAAACAATGCAAAAATATCTTAAAAAAATAAAAGAAGAACTTCAAAGAACAGGAATGAGTATTAATAAGAGTTATATGAAATATAACCTTCAAGAAGCAATTGATGAAATTCTAAGAGGGAATAATGAATCTGCAAGAGGCATTCTTGAAAACAGCTTAGAAAGAATTGCAGATATGGGAATGTGTATATATGGCGGACTTGATGATATTTTAGAAGGAAAAGAAGTTCCTCAAGAATCACTAGTTAGAAGGATAAAAAAACAAATTAAAAAGATTTAATTTCTTTTTATTTTTTTATTTTATGATGAAAGCAGGAGTTTTATTTTCAGGAGGCAAGGATTCCTGCCTTGCATTGTTTTTAGCAGGAAAAGAACATGAAATTGCCTGTTTAATCACTATTTTCTCGGAAAACAAGGAGAGTTATATGTTTCATACACCAAACATAGAATTAACTAAACTACAAGCAGAAGCACTTAATCTCCCTATTTTAATAAAAGAAACAAAAGGAGAAAAAGAAAAAGAACTCATAGACTTGAAATTGGCAATAAAAGAAGCAAAAGAAAAATATAAAATTGAAGGAATAATTACTGGAGCGCTTTATTCTAATTATCAGGCAGACAGAATAAAAAAAATATGTATTGAACTTGGACTTCAGTGTTTTAATCCGCTTTGGCATATCAACCAAATTGAAGAACTTAAAGAACTTGTTAAACTTAATTTTAAAGTGATAATCTCTGGTGTTTTTGCTTATCCTTTTACAAAAGATTTTCTTGGAAAAATAATTGACGAAAAAGTGATAGAAAAACTCAAGAAGTTCCAGAAAGAGTATGAGATTAATCCTGCCGGCGAAGGAGGAGAAATTGAGACAACTGTTCTTGATGCTCCTATGTTCAATAAAAAAATCAAGATTTTAGAGAGCGAAACAAAATATAAGGATAACGCAGGAATTTTTATAATAAAAAAAGCGAGAATTGAAGATAAATTAGAACTATCTGAAGAAACAAAAGAACATATTAAGATATCTGAAAAAGAAATTAGAGAAGGAAAAACTATAACTTTTGAAGAATTAAAGAAAAAGATGGGAATTAAGTAATATTTTTATAAAATTTTTTTTAATTTCTCTAAATCTATTTTTGTTTCAATACAGCCGGAATTCAACAAGGCAAAACCAAATCCAGGAATTTTTTTGGCTTCTAGAAGTGCTGCGCTTAAAAGAAGCTCCTTATAGCAGGCAATACCTATTACTGCTTCTGGATTATATTTTTCAATTATTGATTCTGCCATTGAGCCTCCTGGAAGAA
>CAZVOT010000153.1:0-2127 GCA_964628775.1 Candidatus Woesearchaeota archaeon | reverse complement strand
TATTTTAAGGGGACAGTCCCTCCAAAGTAATCCTCAAAAATCCTTATCAATATTGATTTTTAAAACGATTTTTCAAATTTATCACGATTTTGTTTCAAATAAAATATTATGCCAAGAAAAGCGCGTCAACTTCCTAATATTCCTGGAATTCTTTTTACCTGGGGGCTGGGTAGATTCAAGTTGCTATTGCAACACTTTATTGAAAACCTCATTATATGCCAATCTACGAATTTTACCTGCCCGCCATGTGCCTAACACCATGTCTAAATTTAATAAGCGGAGACCAGGAAGATTATTTGTATTTTAAACTAAATAATTTTGACAGGCTTTGGCAGGCGGGTGCCAATAATGCGAATTGCGAATAGATTAAAATCTATTGACACTAATTTTAAAAGAATTAAAATAAAATTAAAAAATTTGACAGAATTTTGGCCAAGGGTATAATTAAAATGTATGACTACAATTACTATTCCTAAAAAATTGATAAAGGAAAAAGAATTAGTACTTATTCCCCGCAAGAAATATGAGGAGCTTTTAAATTTGGAGAAAATAATTGAAAAAAGGTTGGTTGAAGAAGTGGACACCGATTTAGCCATCCAAATGTATAAAAAAGAAAAACAACGCAGTAAATTAAAAATGATTAAATCGTTAGCTGATTTAGATTGATTCTATGATTATTCGCGTTTCGTCGAAGTTCAAGAAATCTTACAAAAAACTACCAAAGAGTGTAAAAGTAAAAGCCCGAGAAAAAGAACAGATTTTTCGGGCTAATCCTTTTGATTCAATACTTGATACTCACAAACTTCACGGAAAATATAAAGAATATTCGGCCTTTACTGTTGTGGGTCAATATAGAATAATGTTTGTTTTTATTAGTTCGGATAGAGTTGATTTTATTAATATCGGCACTCACGAGATTTATAAATGATGGAATTTTTCTAAGGGGCAGGGTAGATTCAAGTTGCTAACGCAACACTTTATTGAAAACCTCATTTGGCGTTAAAAATCCTAAAATTTTTCGCGGTCGGTCATTTAACATTTTCTGCTTCTGTTTAATTCTTCTAAGTGAAACTTTTGAAAAATCTGTGCCCTTACAGCTTATAACTAACAACCTAAGACATTGGACATCCCCAGTAGTAGTCCGACCCAAGGTCGAGACTTTACGGGGCTTCGCAATAAAAAATTGGGGTTTGACAGATTTTTAGAATAGGGATATAATAAAATTGAGCAAAAGGAGGAAAAAAATAGTTTTTAAAACAAATAAATTATATGCGAAACCTTGAAAAAATTAAAAAAGAACTGAAAAAATTAGAACCGATATTAAAAGAAAAATTCAAAACAAAAAGAATTGGTATTTTTGGTTCATACATTAAGAAAAAAGAAAAAAATCGGAGTGATCTAGATATTTTGATTGAGTTTTATGAACCTATTGGACTTTTTAAATTTGTTGAACTTGAGGATTTTTTATCTAGAAAGATTGGAGTTAAAATTGATTTAGTAATGAAAGATGCTCTTAAATTAAGAATAAAAGAACAGATTTTAAAAGAAACCATATATATATGAAAAGAGACTACCGACTTTACATTGATGACATAATTGAAGCAATCCAAAAAATAAAAAAATATTCAAAAGGATTATCCTTTGAGGAATTTTCTAAAGATCATATGGTTATTGATGCAACGGTGAGAAATTTTGAAATTATTGGAGAAGCGGTTAAGCATATATCTCAAAAAGTAAGAAGTAAATATAAAAATATTCCCTGGGCAGCAATGGCAGGAATGCGGAATAAACTTATTCATGAATATTTTGGAGTAAATGTTAAAGTTTTATGGAAGACGATTGAAGAAGATTTGCCAAAACTCAAGCCGCTTATTAAACAAGCGTCGGTAAGAAACAAAAATTAAAGAAAAAATGATTTTGTATTTTTTGATTTTTTTTATTTTAGGAATTGGAATATCCTCTTTTTCCCCAATTCCTTTTTTTGTTTATTTTGTTTTTTTATTCTTTTTGATTATTTTTTATTTGTTCAATTTTGAGGGAAAAATAAGAAAACTATTTCCTCTAATCCTCATTTGTTTGGTCGGCCTTGGTTTAGGAGATTTACGTTTGAATTTATCTTATCCAAAA
>CAZVOT010000152.1:0-2128 GCA_964628775.1 Candidatus Woesearchaeota archaeon | reverse complement strand
TATTGATGACCTGAAATATTATTATCAGAGTTACGTAGGGAGGAGAGAACTGAACTGGAAAAAACAACTTGGAAATGACCTTAACTGGGCGTTATCGGTTGACCATTTAAGAGAAAAAGATACGACGAAACATGTTCACAGGTTACACCCGTATAAAGGAAAGTTTATACCGCAACTTGTTGAGTATTTTCTGGATTCACATACTGACGATTTTAAAAAAGAAGTTTACTTTCATAAAGGAGATATTGTACTTGATCCTTTTTGTGGAAGCGGCACGGCATTGGTGCAAAGTAATGAGTTAGGTATTCATGCCGTAGGGGTAGACGTTTCTTCTTTTAACGCTTTGATAAGTAATGCCAAAATTCGAAAATATGATTTTGATAAAGTTTACAACGAAATTAAAAGAATTACGGTTGCATTAAAAAAATTTATATGTAATTCCAAAATTACCGAATTTGAAAACGAACTTTTAAGTGAGTTATACAAATTCAATAATAAATATTTTCCATCTCCGGAATATAAATTCAGAATTAAGCGCAGACAGATAAATGAAGAAGAATATTCAAAAGAAAAAGCAAAACAGTTTTTGCAAATTTACCGGGGATTGATTGAAAAATACGACATTAAACTGAAACAGGAAAATAATAATACATTTATGGATAAGTGGTATTTGGCTCATGTGCGGAAAGAAATAGATTTTATGTATAACTTAATAAAGCAGGTTAAAAATGCTAATACGAAAAAAATATTGACAATCATACTTAGCCGAACCATCAGGTCATGCAGGGCCACCACACATTCGGACTTAGCTACCCTCAAAGAACCGATGACGATCACGTATTACTGTCATAAGCATGGAAAGATGTGTAAGCCGATTTTTTCAATTTTAGGGTGGTGGGAGAGATATGGTCAAGACACCGTTGAACGCCTGGTGCAATTCAGTAAGTTGAGAACCAATACATATCAGGTATGCTTAACGGGGGATGCGCGAGTTATAGATATTTTTTCTAATGTAAGGAAAAAAAAGTTGGCATTATATAAATTACTTAAAAAACGAAAAATAAACGGAATATTTTCGAGTCCACCGTATGTGGGATTAATCAATTATCACGAACAGCATGCGTATGCATACGATTTATTTGGTTTCAAAAGAAAGGATAAATTGGAAATAGGACCGCTTTACAAAGGGATGGGAATGGATGCTAAAGAATCTTATGTCGGCGGTATTGCGGCTGTGTTAAGTAACTGTAAAAAATATTTAAAAAAGGATTATAACGTTTTTTTAGTAGCAAACGATAAGTTTAGTTTATATCCTAAAATAGCAATGAAAGCAGGTATGAAAATTGTTAATGAATTTAAAAGACCGGTTTTAAATAGAACGGAGAGAGATAAAGCACCCTATTCGGAAATAATATTTCATTTAAAAGAACACACTTTAAGTGGATTAGAAAAAAATAAGAAACTTATATGGCACTGACAACAGAATATAGGACTCATATTACAAATACAATAAAAACTTGTTTGAGAAATAAGTTTCGGAATTATAAACCAGAAACAGAAAATATGCCATTTCACTACCGCTTACTCGGCAAGGACAGGATGGCATTATTTTCTTTCAAGCAATCGTTAAATACGACATTTGGAACTTCAATTTACGAACCAGTAGCGAAAGAACTCGCAAAAAATACTTTTAAAGAAGCCTATACTCAATACAAGCCGGGAAACATCATTACAAAAAGTGCTCAAAATGAAATCCAAAAGATAATGAACAAATTATCTGTAGGCGGTATTGTAGATAAGAAAAGCGAAACGGAAAGAATTAGAAAAGTTGCTCAGTATGGTAAGCAGAATAAACTCAAGTCAATAAAAGTGGACTTATTTCTTGTTTCAAAAAGAGACGAGGTGTTTATGTTTGATTTGAAAACAGTCAAACCCAACAAGGGCGATTTTATTTCCTACAAAAGAAATATGTTGGAATGGTTGGCGGTGTATTTTTTCCAGAATCCCAAAGCGAAAGCAAATACGCTCATTTCCATTCCCTATAACCCTTATGAGCCAAAGCCGTATGCGCGCTGGACAATGAAAGGCATGCTTGATTTAAAAGAAGAAGTGAAAATAGCGGAGGAAT
>CAZVOT010000151.1:0-2154 GCA_964628775.1 Candidatus Woesearchaeota archaeon | reverse complement strand
TTGTGCAAGTCCAACACCACAAGTCATTATTAGTACTTTTTCATTTTGATTGCATTTGGTTAAGTTTTCAACTATTGCTAAACTTTCAGCTTCTTTTAAGTTATCTAAAAATTTTTCCAATTCAAATTTTATTTCATTTGTTTGATTTGTTTTGTTTGTCTCACTTATTGTTTGATTTGTTGTCTGAACTCTCTCTTCTTTACTCTTGCTAAACAGATAAATCCCAAAGAATGAAATTATTAAAGCGAGAATTAGTATAAGAGATAGAATAAATTTCTTTTCTCTCTTCCCTTTCTTTTCTTTTTCTTTCTCTTCTTTCTCTTCTTTTTTTTCTTTTCTTTCTTCATTTTCTTTTTTCATTTTACTCAGATTCAATAACATCAGCAATTATACACCTTTCGAAGTAATCCTGGCTTTGTCCAAGAATTGCTTCAACTCTATAAAATGTGTAAAATGATGTTTCATTTTTTGTTGAATAACTTAGTCTAATTATTGCTGTCCCTTTATCTAGCTTTGACATATAATTTGAAAGGATTGTATCATTTACAATCCCATCAATAACATCAATCTCATCAATTGTCTTATTAACATTTGCACTTCTTTTACTAAGTTTCTCCTTAATTTTTCTCGAGCAGTCTTTTAGTGAAGTTGCATTAATTCCACTAGAATACTCGGCAAATATTATTACTTTTTCAGAGCTATCAACAGCATTTATGAAATTGTAAAAGCTTGTTTCTCCAGTCCCTTTTGATATCATTCCATTCAAGACAATTGATGTTCCAATAACCAAGGAAATTAAAACTGCCAGAATTATTGCCCATGTTTTTATTATTCTCTTCCTTAAAAAAACATTTGCCTTTCTCCAGATAAGTAAGAAAAATAAAACAAATATTATCCCAATCACAACAACATCAATGGCTATTAAGATTATTGTTGGTATTGTTTTCATCCAAACTTTCTTTTCTTCCTCTTTTATACCAAGGGGGCTTTCAATAAAGCTTAAAACTGAAAGAGAGACTCCTTTCAAAGTTTTTCCAAGAAAACTTTCAACTCTCTCTGCCTCAATTTCCTTTTTCTTATTTATTATAGTCTCAGCATCTTTGTTAATTTCATCATATTTTCTCATTACAGTTTCGTAATTTGCATAAGTTATATTCTGTTTTGCTTCCTCATATCTTTCGATTACATCATTTGCTTGAGAGAAAAGAACTTTATCACTTTCTTCTATTAATATTTTCAACTTTTCTATACTCTCTTCAACTTTTGATGAAGAATTTACACATTTATTGTAAATAAGCAATTTTCCCTCTAAATAATCTTTAAATTTATCTAACTCATCTGAAAATCCAGCCAAGACAATATTTGCTCCAGTAAAATCTTTTTCACTGATCTTTTTGTAAAATTCAGAACTTTTGTTATCAAAAAAATTGAAATAATCATTTATTTTCTTGTCAGAAAAAAGTTCTTTTATTTTTATCGCATTTTTTGTTAAATTGTTATATTCATTATTTAAATTAATAAATCTATCAAGAAGAATCTTCCTTTGCTTTACGTTCATATAGTAATCTTCTCTCTTAAGTGTTTCATTCAAAATTCCTTTTGCTCTTTCTTTAGTAGTTTCAAAGCAAGCAACGTGTTTTGCTAAATCATCAATATCATCAATAGCATCTGAAAGATAGCTTCTTTTCAATTCTGGAGTAGGACATAAATTAATACATCCCGTGCATCCCTCAAGTAATCTATTTTTCGATAGATTATATGCTGCATTATCAATTTTATCAACTGCATCTTTAATTTCATCTAATTTTTCTCCTAAATCAAAATCTAAATCCTTAACAGAATCTACTGATTTTAATTCTTCAATAATACCAAAACTATCTGATATGTTTCCATTCATTTCCCTTAACGCATTTGCATAATTAATAATTTGTTCTATAATAGTAGTAGGACTCAATAGATAAATTTGAGAACATAAATATTGAGAAAAACAAGCATTTCTGCAAGAATCTTTATCATGACAAAGTTCTTTATCCTGACCTATCCTTCTTCTACAGCAATCTTCAGCTCCCCCATAAATTGTTTCTGTGTTTCTAGTCAGATTAAAAGTAAGAATCTTTTCTTTTATTTCATCCAATTCAGAATCTTTTGGATAAT
>CAZVOT010000150.1:0-2158 GCA_964628775.1 Candidatus Woesearchaeota archaeon | reverse complement strand
TTTTATTGATTCATCTCTTGCGTAACCGCTTTCTTCAATGAACTTGCTTACATCCTCGTTTTTATCTACGAGCTTGCAAGCTCTATGAATAACATCAACCATTGGAGCAGGTATTCCATGTTTTGGCTCTCCAAGATGTTCATCTTTCCTGTCCCAAGGCTCAAACATACTTACTTTATCTCCTTTTTTATTTAACATACCTTTTTTGCTTAGCAATTCGTCTGGCTCTGCTCCCAAAGCCTGGGCTAATTTTCTTGCATCATCAAAAGGAACATCAGCATTTCCATAAGCCCATCTCCATAGAACATAAAACCTTGTCATATCATCAATGCTTCCCAATTGACCATCACGCAAAATCTGATGTAAGGAATAATCTGTTACAATCTTCCTTACCTCATCCAATAATTCTGCCACAGTAACTTCTTCTCCAGAAAGCTTTTTAACTTTTTTATATTTTCCAAACACTTCCACAGCAGGACCTATTGCTGAAATGAAAAAATCCGCCCCTCTTATTCCCTGTTTCCAGAACTCATCAAGTTTCTTATAGATTTTTTCTTTCAGTTCATCTTTTATTTCATTAAAGTATCCTTCTTCTAAAGTAAGGCGTTTTCGACAAACGATGAAAATTGAGGAAGCAAGGGATGCTGATTTTTGTGCGCGCACTCTTCCAGGTCTTTCTGTATGTAATGGCCAAGAAGCATTTACTATAAAACCTGATTCTAGAATGCTATTCAGCAAAGTTTCCCAAGCCGATGTATATTTATGCGCAAAAATTATCACAAATAAACCATCTTCTTTCAGAACTCTATTAATTTCTTTCAATGCTAAAGTCATTTTAGATTCAAAGAACTTCTTTGCTTCATCCGCATTATTATCGAATCTAATAGGTTCTTGGATGATTTCTTTAGTTTTTGGAGTTAACAAAGTCCCAAAACCTTCGGGATACAAATCTCCAATAGTTCTTTTGAGCCACACATAGAAAAAATCTGATAAATTTGAGTATGGTATAGCGTTATAGTATGGAGGATCAATAATTACAGCATCAAAATATTCATTTTCGTATGGTAAATTAATTGCATCACAAATAGAAATATTAACAGATTGCAATTCGACATCCATTAGAGATTTTAGTGCTTTCAATGTAGATTCTAAATTAGAACTCCAGCTAGCTCCAATTTGGTTAAAAGGATTTGTTTCTGCATAGTTCCAAATCATATTCACTGTTTGCATTCTAAATGTATTTACCACCCCTCTCCCACCAACATGATTTAATACACAAAATACAGAATTAAAGTCAGCCATTTTGTCAACTTGTAATGCCAAATATGTAGCAATGCACTTGGCATATTCTTTATCGGTCTCTTTTTTTAAAATAATTTCATAAGCTTCTCTAACTTTTTTAGTTAGTAGAATCAATGAAAGTAATTGTCGTGCATTGAAAACATCTCCCCATTTCTTGAAACCATATCGTTGTATGCGGAATCCTAAAGAACCTATAGGTGGTAATGGTTCATCTGGTATAGATGGAACTTTGTTAATCAGGTTTTTACTCTCTTTAGTAAGGCGTTCTTTAGCTTTTTGAAAGATTGTAACATCTTTATTGGTTGCTTCTTTGTATATTTTTCCCATCTTCTCTTTATAATTTACAACACCTATCAAAATTTCTTTAACGCGGCCTTCAGAGAATTCTTTTCGGAGGTGTTTTGCATCAGTAGTATGACCGCAGATAAAACACTCTGCTGTACCTTTTTTTACATTACCCATAGATGGGTTAAAATCTATTTTTCTGCCTTCAACAATCTTAAAAGAAACATAATTTTCCTCTTTATTAATAGTTGGTTTAAACGCTACTTTTTTATTAGGTTTTTCGCATAACCAATACTTTGATAATAGAGGAATATCTGCACGACAACTGGGATTAGGACATTTTATACACCTTGCCCATAAGTATGCTAATGGTGTACTCCCATCGCCATCGGGTGGATAGTATTCCCGCAATTCTTTTTCAGCTTCTGCTAAGACCCAATGACCCCATTTTTTAATATCGCTAATTAATTTATTTTCAGAGCCTCTCAAATTGAATTCTTTTTTATTATTTGAATTTTTACTAAAGTTTTGCGTTTTTTCTGAAAGTGCTGAAAAATGGCTTCTCCCAGCA
>CAZVOT010000149.1:0-2164 GCA_964628775.1 Candidatus Woesearchaeota archaeon | reverse complement strand
AATTTTTTATCTTAAAATTTATTTGACTAATGAAAAAAGACGCAGTATAGAATCTTATTAGAACTAAAATATCTAATGCGCATTTTTCATATTAGTTTTTCTCTCTGAATTCTCTCATACTCTCCAGTTTAACATCTATAAAATGTTTTTTCTGTAAATTTATCCCTAAAATGCAAGGGTGAATACAGAAACATTTTTTTACTGCCGCAGAAATTTTCTTCCACTTTTTTGATTTTAATATTTTTTTTAAATCATAATCAAATTCTCTTATGTTGCGAATTGGTTTAACTAATTCGCAAAAAGAAACATCGCCATTAGCATAAATAACTAAATTCAATTCGGGTGCGACGCAGGGAAATATAAATTTTTTATCTCTAAGAATTTCCAATGTGTATTTGTTAATCAAGTTCAAATTTAAATCCTCCCATTGATTTTCTAACAAAAATTCGCATACTTCTTCGCATTTTTCCATAGATGGTAATTTACACGAACTATTGTCTTGGGTAGGTAATGGTTCAAGAATTAAAGATTGGTCTACTCCGCAAGCTCTTCCATCCCTAAACCAATTAAAATTGAAATCTACCCGTAGTTCATTGGAAATCAAATTAAATAAAGAATGAAAATCTTTGTAATTTATTTCCATTAAAGTACATTGAGCTCTCACTCTGAAATTCGGATTTCCTTGTTCCAATTTTTTTAACAAGCGGATTGTTTTTGTTGCACTTTTAAATGCGCTTTTCTTTGTTCTAATTTTATCATGCATTTCTTCTAATCCATCTAATGAAACAGTGATGATTATTTTTTGTTTTTTAGGAGCATTCGCCAAAATTTTCTTTACTTGATTTGTGATTAAATCCGGAGCAAAGCCATTTGTATTAAAAAAAATTCCAGAAACAAATGGAGGTTCTTGAAATATTTTACAAATTTCCACAATATCCTCTCTTAAAAATGGCTCTCCCCCGGTAATAGATACGCCACCAATTTTTTTTCTTAAAGAATTATAAGCTTTTTGAATTTCAGACACTGTTAGTTCTTTTTCTCTAACTTTGGTATCCCCGCCCAAAAAACAATGAATACAAGAATAATTGCATCTATTAGTGACAAACAAATAAAGCCCTCTTTTCCCACGTTTTCTTTTAATCCAAAATAATACTCTTGAAATCAGAGCGATAAATTTATTCTCCAGCAAAATTGGAAACCGCAGTATCTTCTCGGAGCTTATAGAAAAGAATTTATCGGCTTCGTAAAGAAAATTGATTTGTTTTCTTAATTTTATTAAGACCCAAAAAAAGAAAAGCCAAATTACAAAAAGCGGTGTCAAGGCGTACCATGACATTAAAAAATAGACTTTAATCCTATTAGGATTTTTCCTGATTTTATTTAGACCGTCTCTCAAAAAATAGAAATAATATTTTAAGCCTTCGGATATTGAAAAATTTTTAAAAAACAAATAAATAACTTTATAAAAATAATCGTGATTTAACTCCGATCTCCGGGGAAGATAGCGATGCCAGAATTTTACTTTCGGTGTTATCGCAATCCGAAATCCAAGCCGTTTTAACCGGAATGACAAATCCACATCCTCGGGATAATAGAAGTAAAGAGGGTCGAATCCTCCGATTTTCTCAAACGCCCCCCGACGCACCAAGGCAAAATCAGATTGAATATAATCAACGTCAAAATCTATTTCTGACGGAATTTGATTCAAATAATTTTTATCAAGATTAAACCCCCTACAAAATTTTAATATACCATGTTGAATTTTGGACAGCCGTTCATCTAAAAATCCGATACCTCCAAGTTCTTCTAAATTATCATATTTAATCATTTCTTCTAGCGCGTATGATATTGTACTTTTATCTACCAAAACTACATCTGAATCTAAAAAAAGGAGATATTCTCCGGTGCTTTCTTTAAATCCCTGATTTCTTCCTAGGCAAGCCCCTCTATTTATTTCATTTAGAATAAGCCTAAAATTTTCTTTTTCCGCTTGGGATTTAAGAAAGTCAATCATATAATCCGATGAGCCGTTGTCGACAATAATAACCTCTTTATTGGGATAATCTTGGGACAATACAGAATTAAAGCATTTTTCAAACACTTTTCTTCTGTTTTGGGTAAGAATAATTATTGATACTAATGGTTCATTTTTGTAACTCATATA
>CAZVOT010000148.1:0-2185 GCA_964628775.1 Candidatus Woesearchaeota archaeon | reverse complement strand
AAACAATACAAGGATATTAGAAAAAAAGAATTAAAATTATTAAATGAAAAACTTAAAAAAACAAAATTAAAAAGTGAAATCTTGAAAATTGAAACAAAAATAAAAGAAATTAAAAATGACTTAGAATCAGAATTGCTTCCAAGTGGAGCACCTGTTAAATCTAATTCATTAAAAATCAAATTAAATAGAATTTTTAATAAGGAAAAATAAGCAATTTTCTTAAAATTTATAATTTAATTATTTTTTAAATTAATCAGTTCTAATCTTTTTTTTAGATAGTTCCCTAGGGATTTATCACAACAGTATATATAACATCCTTTTTGTCCTCGAGTCATTAATGTTTTGTAGGTATTTTTTATTATTTTGTCAGAAATGTTTTTTGCTTTGTTAGGATCTTCTTTTTTAATTTTACCAATTCCGAATAAGGATTTATCTGTTTTTGCTCTTTGGGAATAATCTGTTATAACTTTATTATTAATATATTTTAAATCATTTCCAATAATTACTCCAATATAATCAAACTCAATTCCTTGACTTGTATGAATACAACCTACTTCTTTAACAGAATCTTTATCTATGGCCCAAGTCGAAGTATCTGCAAGGTTCCATCTTGCCTTAAAATTAGTTCCAGGTATAATTATGTCATCCTCTACTTTACTCCTCTCTTTTGTGATCCAATCCCAACAGTATCCAGCAACTAATCTAGATTTATTATTAACTTTATTCTTTTCTTCAATAGTTTTTCTTAATTCTTCTGGATCATCAAATATCTTAAAGTCATATTTAATATTAAATCCATCAAAATTTGCAGTTTCTTTTATTTGTAAAACATCATCTAGCCAAGATATATAGCCATCAGAACCATTACATCTAAATTGAGAAGTTAGAGTATCTTCATAAATCTCTGCATTCTGATTCTTTGCAATTTTTTTAATTTCATTAATATCACCAATGTCATGTATGTCAATTCTTTGATATTCATCAATAAAAAATATAGTTGTTTTTGCCGAATTGATTAATTCTTTAATCTGATTCTCACTAGTATTTCTAAATAAACCGATTTTTCATTTAATCTATGTGCTTCATCAACAATTAAAACATCAAATTCATTTGTAGGTGTATCAACAAAACTCCCTGAACTTTTAAATAAATTATAAATTCTTGTTTTAGTAAATTGACCACTTAATTTAGATGCATAAACATTTCTCGGAGTAGCATTTTTAGTAACATACTGGCAAACCATACTCTCTTTTGTAAGTTGAACTAACAGATTTATAGCTAAAACACTTTTTCCAGTTCCAGGCCCTCCTTCAATAATAAAAACTCTTTTTTTATTGTCTTTTTTTGATTCTCTTGAAATAGCTAAAGCTGTTTCATACACGCTTTTTTGATTATCAATCAAAATAAATTCTGGATTTCCTTTTATCATACTTACTAAAGAATCTTGGAGAGATTTGCTTGGTTTTAATTTTCCATTTTCAATAAAGAATAAGGTTTCTTTATTATCTCCATACCCTATATATCTTTTAATAAATTCTCTTAATTTTAATACATCTCCCTTCATAAATATTGGTGCTTTTGATGTATAAAATTCATAAATTTTATCTAATAGGGGTTCCATTTCCTTTTTTTCATAATTATGTAAATACGCACAAGGGTATAATCTTATCATCTTAATTTGAACAGATTCATTATAATCTTCAATTAGAGTTGAATAACTCCAAGCTTGGTAGGAAGGATGATTTGTTTTAACTAAAGCACTGTGCATTATTGTTCTTACTTGTGCATCCTGTCCTTCTATCTTTTCAACATTTTGCCATTGTTTTAATTCAATTATAATTACATTGTTTTGATTATTATTCTCTTTTCCTGATAAAAGAAAATCAATTTTACAAGAGGTGTAAGGTATTTTAAACTCGATAGCTATTCCAGAATCTTCAGGAATTTCTTTATCCATTAAAACTTTATACATATACTCCATAGAGTTATTCCAAGATCTTTTCATTGATTCATGTGGATGTCCAATACAAGTTAGATATACTTCTTCTATTTTTTTAGCTATCGAATCATCTTCTACATTTGATAAAAATTCCTGTTTAGTTGCACTATAAACTATCATCTTAACACTCTGAATATTTTTTATTCGAACCCTTTGATTTTTCTATAGGGTATCTCTCTCCATTTT
>CAZVOT010000147.1:0-2195 GCA_964628775.1 Candidatus Woesearchaeota archaeon | reverse complement strand
TAAGAGGGCAAGAGAGGAGCTATCTATGAAAAGACATATCGGGCGATTAATCGACTTTTATAGCAAATGTTAGAACATTGGGAAATTATGCTAAGCAGTATGAACCATACTGTATATATTGCACAATATCTGGATGAAGTCGTTATGGAGCAGCGGAAGAATCATAAATCATATTCTCCCGCTGGGAATAAGAAGATTTTCGGTGTTGTAGAAAAATTACAGAAAACAGGTAATTCAAAAGTTACAGTTTTTTCTCCGTCTGTCGCTAATAATAAAAGTTTTAAGTTTTATCCTTTAATCAGGTCCAGCTTGCAGGCAATACCCATACTTCATATCCCTGTATTTGATATCCCGGTTTTGAATATAATATCGTCAATAGTATTTTCTTTGTTTTATCTGACGAGTTTCTATCTAAAAAATCCTTTCAACAAAGTAATATATTATAACTATAATCCAGAGACGCTTATTCCTGCACTCTGGTGCAAATTTATTCTAAAAACAGAAATATACATTGAGTATGAAGACGGCTTTTTTTGTTCAGATGCGGTTGGTTTTTTAAAGAGGACAGTCTTTATCATCTGCGAAAAAGTGGGTAATATTTTTAATGATGGAGCCTTTCTTGTGACAGAGGACTTGAAAGAAAGATTAAAAACTAAAAATTATGCTGTACTTCCAGGTTTCTTCGACGACGGAATATTAGATCGGGCTAAATCAAAATCATTAGAACCTCTATGGGATGGAAAATCAAAAAAAAGAATTATGTATAGTGGAAGAATTGATAAAGAGCGTGGTGTGTTTGACTTTTTAGATGCTATTAAGTCAATGGGAGAAGATTATGAGATTATAATAACCGGATTTGGTTCTGGAAAAGAACAGCTAGAAAGATTATGTTTAAAACAAACTAATATAAAATTCTTAGGTTTTCTCGATGAAAAAGAGTATATGCGTGTGTTAATGCGTATACATATATTTGTAAGTATGCAAAGTGAGGATAGCGCTTTTTCTAAAGCGAGTTTTCCCAGTAAAATTATGACATACGCTAGTACTGGTGCAATTGTAATTTCAACAAGAGTTTCAGGAATTGAGGTAATAAGCTCTCTTATACCTAATCTTATTATTATAGATACTCCATCTGAATTGTCTAACATAATTCATAATATAGAATTGCAAAATTATAAAAGAATAATACCAAAAAACTATGACTTTTCCTATGAGATCAGAAAAGTATTATCCATATAATGTTCCTTTAATTAAATGGATGGTAAATCTGCTTGTTTTATTGACGCCATTACTTGCTTTGTCAGTATTAGTAGAATTAGGGGCTGGCGGAGCTTTTGCTGAAAAGTACGAAATATATGCTAAGGCATTAAAAGATATAGGTGTATTACTTTTAATAATTGTAACGGTTTTTTTTACTTTAATGCATTTGAATTCTCCTATTAATAAGATGATGCTATATTTTTATTTTGGTTTATCAGCCTTGTTGATTATATCAATTATCAATGGATTATCAATAATAGGGTCTCGAACATTTATTGGGTTAAGGCCATTTCTATATACTGTTTTTATTTATATTGGGTATACTTTTTTTTCAAAGAAGGACGTGAAAGAACTTTATAGGGTAATGAAAATATTGTTTATATTATTTTTAATTAGTCTTGTTTTTGAAGCAACTGTGAGAACTACATGGGGAATAGGGGTATTTGGTTTTTCGCAAAGATTAACAGGCTTTTTCTTTAGGCCAGCTCCGGCAGCAACATTTGTAGTATTATTTTTCTTCTTACATTACTTAATGACAAGGAAAATGGGAATAATATATATTATTTTGCCATTAATGTTTTTCATTAATAGTTCTATTGGTTGGATATTGTTATTTGTTGTTATTTATTCAATAAAGTATTTATCCATCAAAAATATTGGAAGATCTTTTACTGTGTTTCTTATGCTTTTCGTCATTTTAACATACGCGTACTCTCTTATATCAAATAGACCAGATTTTATCGAAAGTTATAGAATCAGATTTGAAATATTCCAGAATGCTTTAAATGTATCAGGACCATTTGGCATATATTTGGGATATGGAAGTAATGTTTTTATTACTCTTCAACAATATATGCTTATTGATATACATACGCCACATTCTGAGAGTATTTATGCCGCAATAACGCATCAATTTGGTTGGTTGGGGGTAAGTC
>CAZVOT010000146.1:0-2197 GCA_964628775.1 Candidatus Woesearchaeota archaeon | reverse complement strand
ATAATCTAATAAAAGCTTCTCATCACCACAATCCTTTAAAAAACAAGATTAATCTCCAAAATATGGAAAATGTATATGACTATTTAATTGTTGGATGCGGATTCTCTGGAATTGTTCTTGCAGAGAGATTATCTTCTTCCGGCAAGAAGGTTTTAATCATAGATAAAAAGGATCACATTGGGGGAAATTGTTATGATTATGCCTCTAGAAATATTTTAATACAAAAGTATGGGCCACACATATTTCATACAAAAAATGAGCAAGTGTTTAAATATTTGAACAGATTCACAAAATTTAATAACTATCGCCATAAAGTCCTAGCTTATTATGATGGAAGATATTTCCCTATTCCAATAAATCTAAATACAGTAAACAAGTTTTTTAATATTAATCTAAAAGATGAAGAAGAATTAAAAAGATTTCTTAAAAAAAAGATTAAGATAACAAAAAAAATAAGGAACTCTGAGGATGTTGTAGTCTCCAAATTTGGAAGAGAATTATATGATGCTTTTGTAAAGACTTATACAAAAAAACAATGGGATAAATACCCGCATCAACTAGATAAATCTATTTTAGAGAGACTTCCAATAAGATATAATAAAAACGATTTTTATTTTGATGATCCTTTTCAAGGTATGCCAGAAGAAGGATATACAAAAATGTTCCAAAAGATGCTTTCAGATAGAAAAATAACTGTGAAATTAAATACCGCCTATAATGAAAAAATTAAAAATGTAGCTAAGGAGGTTATATGGACAGGCAAAATTGACGAATATTTTAATTATAAGTTTGGGAAATTAGAATATCGCGGTGTGAAATTTGCCTTTGAAAGATACAAATTAAGAGACTTTCTCCCAAATTCAGTGGTTAACTTCCCGGAAGATAAATTTAAACTTGCTAGAATAACTGAGTTTAAGAAATTCTATGGGATAAAATCAAGAAGAACTATGATTTGTAGAGAATTTTTTGTGTGGGGGGAAGAGCCCGCTTACCCAGTAAATACTCCTGAAAATATTAGATTACTAAAAAGATATGAAAATGAAATAAAAAAAGAGAAAAATGTTCATTTTCTTGGAAGATTAGGAAGATACAAATATCTAAACATGGATAAATGTGTAGAAGAAGCCCTAGAATTATTTGAATGGCTAAAAAATAAATAACTCGGTTTATATTGCGCCCCTTAAAAACTTTGTAATTTTTATTGGAAAAAGGCTTAGTAAATAATAAGTTATAATCTGACTATCAAGACTATAATTTTTAAGATAATTTTTTATCTCTTTTCTAACCTCTCTCATCTGGTTATCTTGGAACTTCACAACAATTAGTGTCTTGGAATAGGTCTTATTAAAATCCACTTTTTTAGGCTCTACTTTATCAACATCTAATTTATCATATCCATCTCTTCCTGTTTCTATTCTTTGTTTATAAAATTCCTTTGCTTTTCTGAAAAAATATTCTGGATTCTTTTTAGTGAATGTAAAAGATCCTCTATTTACTCTATATTTTATAAGAAATTCTGGGACATTGGTTATTTTTTTTCCTGCAGACAATATCATTAAGAGAAAATCATAATCATCAGAAATTATAAATTTCTCTCTATAAAAGAATTCTCCTGTATTTCTATGCATTACAGAAGGGTGAATTATACAATTATAATTTTCCAGTTTTCTCTCAATCTTTCTATGGTTATTATATTTTTTTAAAACGCCTAATTTATTTCCTTCTTCATCAATTATTATTGCAGAACCCCCAACCAAAAATATCTCCGGATTTTTATCTAAAAAAGATGCTTGTATTTTAATTCTATCTCTAAGAGAAACATCATCGGGGTCCATTACTGCTATATACTCCCCCTTAGCCATTTTTAGCCCTTTATTCCTTGTATTCACACATCCTAAATTCTTCTCATTTCTTAATGCTACGATTCTCTTGTCATTCTTGGCATATCTTTTTACTATATCCCAAGATTTGTCTTTTGATTCATCTTCAATTATAATAAATTCAAAATCGTCATAGCTTTGATTTAAAATAGCAGTTATATTCTCATCTAAGAACTTTTCTGCGTTATAAACAGGCATTATTATTGACACCTTGGGGTTTTTGCTTATCATCTTCTTGATTCTATTATCTCATTTAATCTTTTTTCAATTCTTTCTGTTCTGCTAAATTCATATGCCTCTTTATTTGGGTATTTTGG
>CAZVOT010000145.1:0-2246 GCA_964628775.1 Candidatus Woesearchaeota archaeon | reverse complement strand
TTTTTTTATATTCTTTAAATTAAAGTTGCTAATAATATGAAAGAATTTATTTTAGAAGCATAAGGAGAAATTGATTATTATTACCTAGGAGGTATACTCTTCTTTAAAGTTAAAGAAAGAGAATATGTCTCTTCGCTGGAATTCCAAAATATGACAATTGATATTGATAAAGACAAATTTATTACAGGACTTCAGATTTTTGATGCTCGAGAAAATGTTTTTTTATTTTCTGAGCTTGAAAATGCAAAACATTTTCAATGCTTCTAAACTTTTTAATTTGTCAAAAACTTCTTTACGAAAATTTATAGAAAGTTTTTGAACATATAAAAATCTTAAGTAATTTAAAAATAGATTTTTCTAGTGTCCAAGATATATCTAAAAGATATTCAAAAATGACATTTTGAAGCAAAGATTGTTGATAATATAATTGAATTAAGATTATGCTATACAGTTAAAATAAGAAACAAAATCATAGAACAAAGACCAATAATAATTCAAGAAAATAGAACAGGATTTTTAAAATCTCAAAAAGTACTTGCCTGCTGATTTTAGAAATCTTCATCAATCTGTCTTTTTAATCTTCTTGCCATTTTTCTGTATTCAACAAGTCCAAGAATATTTATTTTCTGTTCAACTCTGTCTAACTGCTCCTGCATCTTGTCTATTTTCTTGTTAATTTCTATAGAACGTTCTTCTTCTCCTTCTTCCATTGCAAGCATTCCAAGAGCAAGCCAAAGTCCTTCCATAATTAATAATAAGAAGGAAGAATTAATAAATTTTAGGATTGGATGTATTAATGTAAATTGATTTTTTAGATGAAAAAATATTTATTTAAGTTCATTAATTTTTAAAGAAAAAGTAAGTTCCGTTTTATAAACATCAAACAAAAGATAAGTTATACTTCTACACAAAATACCTTCATTCATTTTTTTACAGATGGTTGGGAGTTTCTCAATTAATTTATTATCCTTTCGTATATTTTCTTCTGTAACCAACAAAACTTTTTTTCCTTTCAATTTAAAATCTTTTCCACAAGCTACTAAATATAAATCTGCATATGTTGTTTCATACTTTTCTATTTCTGCAGCGATTTGAGTTGAATTATCATTATATATTTTAGTATTCTCAAGGATATACTATTTTTCAATTAAACTTCCAACTTCTGAAACAAAACTAATACTGGGTGTTAGATTCTTTTTAATTTCATCTTTAAATTCCTGTATGTCCCTGCTTCGTAATTCATCAAATACTTTATCTAAAACAATAATCCCCACCTCTTTTATTTTTTTAACTAAAAAATCCTTTAATCCTTCAAAAATATTTTTAAAAATTATTTTATTATCTTTTGTAGAATCATAATATCTATAATAATATCTAAATAAATTTATAATACTAGATGAGTCAATGAGTATCCTATCAAAATTCATGAATAAATCACTTCTTCAAATAACTTATTTTTTATTTTTAATGTCTCCATAACCCTACTTTCAGAGATATTACCCTCAAAGTAGTTAATCTTTACAATTTTCTTTAATAGATTAGATTCAATTGGCTTAGCTTGAGCAAAAAAAAGTTTTTTTGAAATTTCTTTTGCTACTTCCTTTTGCATTTCAAATTTATCTTTTTTCTTCTGCTTCTCTTGGTTTATTGTATTTAAAATCTCAGAATATACTTTATTATAATTCAAAAGAGATATTTTATTATTTATTTTTAATCTAGTTAATAGAACAAAAAAACTTAAATGAGTTTTATTTGAAATTTTTTCTAATATTTCTCTATGAAAATTATTATTCTCATCTGCTCTTGGAAGGTTTTCCATTTCTCCATCGTAATCTTGGATTAGAAAATGATAAACAAAATTATTACACCACTCCTCAACATTATTTTGAATATCTTGCAAGTCATCAATTTTTGTATTTATCTCCTCTTCCTCGATTAAATAATGAGCAAATTCGTGAATTAAGGTAAATATCTCTCTTTTTATATAATCCTGCCTTCTTTTAATTACAATCATGTTAGGACTTATGAAAAAACCATTAAAATTGGCGTTTAATTCTTCTTTTTTCTTCTTATCAACAAATTCAAAAACAAAAACATTAAATTCTTCAATAAATCTTATTAAATTTTCTAAAAAATCTTTATCTGAAGTTGATTTTTTTAAAATATCTCTATCTTTTAATTTTTCTTGAATACTCTCAAATTCTTTTTTTATAACCTCAACAGCTTTTTTGGGTATATCTTTCAAG
>CAZVOT010000144.1:0-2250 GCA_964628775.1 Candidatus Woesearchaeota archaeon | reverse complement strand
AAAGAAAGAATCTAATTTTATCTGGTGTAATAAGAATACTTACTAATAACTCTCTTAACATAAATCAAATAGCAGAGTCATTAAAAATAAATTGGATTACTGCAAAAGAAAACCTGCAAATTTTAGAAAAATTAGAAATGGTAAAAAGCGAGAGATTAGGCAAAGAAATTATATACAAATTAAAGAATTCTTTTGAAAAAACAGAAGAGACTTTTTTTAATATTCCAATTACTGAAGAACAAAGAAAAAAATATCATACTTTATTTAAAATAATAAAAGAAATATGGTTTAAAAAAACAGGATGTTATCCAAACAAAACACAGGTACAAAAGGTTTCTGTAAAAGCAATAAAAGAACTTAACATAAAAGATCTGCCTTATGGGTGGTATATGTTTGGAGAAATATGCCTGCTTTCTTATTCTCTAGAAAAAGAATATTTAGAAGAAATAGAAATTGAGCAGGCAAAAGAAGCAATTAGTAATATAATTGATAATTATTCAAAACAAGGAGGAGTTATAAATTTGCAGATTGAAACATATCAGGATAATCCTTTTTATCTTTTAAAAATGGAAATAGAAAAGAAATTTTTTAATGGGATTGAAACTAATTCTGAACTTCAAAAAGCACTTTATAATTTTTTATATTTAGTTGGCAGGGAAATGCTGGATAATGAATCAATAGAAGTAACTCAGGAATTTATCTCATTATCCTGCCAGTTATTAATAAATATAGAAAAATTTAATGATAAAAAAAATGAAATAAATGTAGAAATAGAAGAATGTTTTGATTCTGTATGGTGTCTTATTGCAACACAAAAATTAATGGATAATTTGCTTAAGTGGTACCCTTCCAGAGAGTATCTTTTAAATTATTTCAAAGATGATTTAAATCTTAAAAAATATCTTGTAAATGAAAAATTAGCAGTATTACTTAGATATGTATATGAAATACTGCCAAAAGAGAAAGGAAAATATCAAGGAATCTATAAAGAATTCAAAGAAATTGACAGAGATAAACTTGCAGAAGAATTTGAAACTGACTCAAAAATTTTCAGGGAGTTTGATATATAAATCCTTCGAGAATTCTAAAAAATCATTTATGTTCCTTGTAATTAAAATGTCTGCTTTTGCTTTTTTTGCTAAAACAAAATGAAGAGCGTCTGAATAGTGAGTTTTGTATTGTTTAGCTTTAATCTTGTCTTTATTGTCTGTTGTAACTTTGATAATTTTAAAATCTTTAAAGAATTCTTTTATTTCATCTGAATGATTAAATGTTTTTTTTAATTCGGTTAAAATTAAGTCAGAAATAATCAGTTCATAATTATTCTTTTTTATTTTTTCAAAAGCTAAATTTGCAAAATCATTTAAAGGTCTTATTATATCTTTTCTAATTAAAAAATAGTCAATAAATACACAAGTATCTATGTATACTTTCATTATTACATAAAAAAGACATCAAATTAAATATTTATTCTATTACCTGTAAATAATCTGTTATTTGCTCAACCTCTCAAATATATCATAAAAATCCCATAATAGTTCATCATATTTTTTTCCTGTTGAAAGCATTAAAAACCATAAAATAATTTTTCTTATTTTCGTCAATAAAAGTTGTTTTCTTAAAATTTCTCTTGAAACTGAGTAATCATCTTCCAATTAGACAGCATAATCTAGGTTAGCAGAATTCTTTCTAAGTCCAAAATATTAAACTTTTTTCCTAATTTTCGGTTATTTTGATGATTTCTGGTTTAAACAGTTAAAAGGATATTTCTTTATTCAAGAGACTTTGGAAAAAAGTTTAAAATGATATATTTTTATATTTAATTATGAAAAGCAATTCTGATAATAAGATTTTAGAAGAATTTCAAATAAACCCGATAAGATTAAGGTACTTGTTAGATTTATATGCATTACGTAAGGAAGACATTATTAAATTACTTCAGGGAAATAATAAAAGTTCTGTATTGACATTAGAAGAGTTGAATTTAATATTAAATTATGAAAAAAAAGTTAAACTTTCCATATTAAAAAAATTAGACAATATTTTTGGAAAAGGGATAACCTGGTATATTTCTAGGAGAGATCTACCTGATAGAAAAAAATTAAGTATTTTTTTTAGAAAAGATTTTAGTAAAGATAAATTAAATCTTGGTTCAATTAAATTAATTGAAAAATTTGAAAGAAAAAAAACTGAGATAGATATATTGTGTAGTTATATAAATTATCAACCAGTAAAAAAATATAAATTTAC
>CAZVOT010000143.1:0-2270 GCA_964628775.1 Candidatus Woesearchaeota archaeon | reverse complement strand
AAGATGGAATAGCTGCCGATGGGATTCTCAGATATAAAATTGGTGAAAAAGTATATACTGAAGAGATAAAAGTAAGTAAAACTTTGGAAGGGAAAATAGACACTTTTATGTGTTTTGCTGGAACTACATCAATGGCTGCTCTTCTAGCTCCTGATCCGACAATAACCAAAGCGTATGCAGCTATCGCTGGAGGAGCATCAATGGCCTGGTTTGCATATCGAGGAGGAAAGAGAATTTACAAACATATTGAACATGGAACATTCGATTTACGTGACCCAACAATTAGACTTGATCTTGCAATGGCAACTGCCTGCGTTTTTACAAAAGGAAAAATCTCAACTGGGATAAGAATAGGCGGAACAGCACTTTTTATTACTGGAATGAGTGAGATTGCTTACAACCAAGTCAATGGCATAGTTAAAGATGATAGTATTAGTGAGGACGAGAAGAGAAAACGAATTTTACAAACAGCAGCTACATTTGGTGCGCAAGCTGCTTTCATGATTGCACTTAGAAAGTTAGCAAAAAGAAAAGAGAAAATAAGAGTTAAAGAACAAATTTCAATGAGAATGTCCAAAAGTTCTATTAAACGATTGCTCGAAAATGAATCTCCTAATGTAAGAAAGAATGCTCGAAAAATGATTTTCAAACCGGATGATTACAGTGTGGGAGACATGGAGAGGGTATCTTTTAATGCCTCTAACCAAAAAATCAAACAATTGTTGCACACTCGCGCAACTGAAAAATACAATAATATGTTAAGGGCTAATAATATAGATCCTTCCAAAGTTCCAAGGTTAATGACTTATAAACAGGGTCTCAGAATAATTGAAAATCATAAACAAACACTTAATAATACAGACTCTTTTCTTAAAGACATATTTAAAGATAAACCTCTTTATACTAGCACAAGACCAAAAGATGTGATTAGCCTCATAAATAAAATTACTGAAAAAAGAACAAGTGGAAGGATAAGTTATGGTTTGCCAGAAGATCTTGTTGGTGGTAGAGCAGTATTTGAAAAATTTGGTGATGCCCAAAGAGCATTTGAAAAACTATTGAAAAGCAAAAATTATAAAATTAAAGAGGTAATCAGATATGCAGAACAATCCGGAGGTAAAAAAGGTTATAGAGCATGGCATGCTGTTGCAATAGATCTAAAAACAGGACAAAAGGTTGAATTTCAAATAGCAACCAAAAATCAAAGAGTATGGGCTGATTGGCTACATGATACTATTTATAAAACATCACCAGGTAGAGAAATCCCTCCAGAAGTGACGACGCAAGCAAAAGAATACTCATTGAAGATGTCAGAATGGTTTTATAAAAATGATATTGGACAGGTTGCCGGACCAAAACCAAAATGCCCTCGTCCAGTTTCAAAATATTTCGGCGAGATGAATGTTAATGAATGGGAAATAAAACATTTATAAATGTGATAGAGATTATCGGGAGATTATTCGGGTGTATAAAAATAGAAAGTTTAATAATATATAAGGGATATATAGGTATATAAGGAATATATAGGATAAATGTAATGGTGGGGATATGTCAAATACATTAGAAGAGGATGCAATAACTAAAAGACGAAAAGAATTAATTGCACCAAAAGACAGATACAGGGTTGTTGTAGTTGATACTTTTGGTATCCCTGGAGAAGAGGATATCACTATTAATGATTTTGATACGCTTGAAGAAGCACTTGAAGTAGCAAAAGAGAGGGGGGATCCAGAAAAATCACTTGTATGCTATGTCTATGATGACAAAGGGCGCGAGTTAAGTAAAAAAGAAGAAAAGAAAGGTGAATTAGCAAGATTATATGAAGCTGAGATAAAAAAGCTTAGAAGTCAGGGTATGAATGATGTAGAAGCGAGTAAGAAGGCTTCTGGATTATTCAGAAGCCTTTTGAAGAAGAAGCAAGAATATCTTGCCGCAAAGAAAAAGTCAAAGGAACTGGAAAAGAAAGTTTGATTTTTTGCGGAATAACAAGAATTGAGCACAAGAACCTATTTGGTGCTATGTATGGAGAAAAGAACAATTAGAAGGAATGATAAATTAAAAAAAAACACAAATTGACAAAGACAATTATAATTGGACATAAAATCGATTTAGATGGTATTGCAGCTCATGCAATTCTTGAAAGGAAGAATCCAGACGCAAGACATATCTATGTTGATTATCCAGAACTCATGAAAGCACTCAGAGGGATAGCAAACGCAAAAGATACCAATATTTTTGTAGTAGATATAAAAATAGATAAAGAAAATATC
>CAZVOT010000142.1:0-2280 GCA_964628775.1 Candidatus Woesearchaeota archaeon | reverse complement strand
ACCGACACATAACGCTTCTATTCCATCAACAACACTGAATAACTTATCATATCCATCTTCCTTTCCAGTAATTTCATAATACTTTTTTTCCCAAATCCAGGAATGAGGGATAACCGCTATCCCCCCTGCGTTGTGCATGAGGTCTATAGCATGATAAAAATCAATTAGCTTGTCACATTCAACATTATTCACATCCTCAATCAAGCGCTTTCTTATTGGGCTGTATTCCTGCGAAGGCCCGCCCGGAAACACATCTTTTGAATGTTCGGTATATCCTTTTTCAAACAGCGCGTATCCAATTCTTAGCCTGCTCACTGCGCCAGAACGCGGATTAATAATCTCATCAAAACTTATTTCAAAATCCCTACCGTATTTTTCTTTTATAAGCTGTTTTAGTTCCATGTCATTGTTTAGATTATCTATCGCTTTTCTACATCTTTTTTGTTCGGACTTTAATCTTTCTTCCAGTTCTATAGTCAGCTCTTTGTTTGTTATGTCTGGCTGATACACAATAAGATGCAAAGGAATATATTTTTTTTCGTCCAAATAAAAAGCTGTGCTGACCTCTATCCCTTTTATAACTTTAAGTTTTAATAAACTGCCATAATCCTTCAGTTGTTCAAAATGATCTATCAATACATCATGATCTGTAAATCCAATCAAATCAAGGCCAATTCTCCGGCCTTCCCTTATTCCAGAAAATGTTTCAATATCCCCGTCTGAATAAAGTGTATGAATATGGTAATCCGCTTTATATTTAAATCCTGCAAGCGCCTTTATTTTTAATTCATAGATATCTTTTTCTTTCTTTTCTGATTCTTTTATAAAATTTTCAATCCTGCTGACACTTTCCATAATTCCTCTTTTTTCAACTTTTAAATTTACAATACTTGATATTTAAACACTTCTTAATTAAAAATTATATTTTAGAAAATACATTTGGATGAAATAAAAACCTAAAATCAAAAAATAAGGTTTATTGCAACAGCTTTTTCATTTCAAATACAAATATCTTTGCTCTGCAACACCTGGAACACCAACTGCTGAAATCTGCAATGGAATAGATAATGATCGAGATGGATCTTTAGATGAAGAGCTTGGCCAATAGGAAACTTGTATTGGTGCAGGATTTGTATAATCTAACTTCATACAGTAAGAAGTAGTATGGAAAAGTTTAAATACTTCACTTAACATATATTATTAAAATAAGTTAATTACACTTAACAAACAATATGGGCAGTAAAAAGATATTTGATGCATTAGAAAGAAGCAACCCCTGGTGGAAAGGCGAATTTGAATTAGATTACAAGCCAAGAATAATTTATGAAGAAATTAAAAAATTTATGAAAAATCGGCAGATTATCTCTTTAACAGGATTAAGAAGAACTGGAAAAACAACGATTTTACTCAAAATAACAAAAGATTCAATTAAGAATTATGGGAAAGAAAAGATAATTTATTTTTCGTTTGATGATTTTAGAGGTGTCAGATTAAATGAGGTTATTGATGCTTATTTTGAATTAATGAAGAAAGACAGCAGTGAATCGTTTTTATTTTTATTTGATGAAGTACAGAAAGTTTCCGGATGGGAAGAGCAATTAAAAAGAATCTATGATGAGAATAAAAACTTTAAGTTTGTGATTTCTGGCTCCGAATCTCTTTTTATAAGGAAAGGAACAAGAGAAAGCCTTGCCGGAAGAATGTTTGAATTTCAGATAAAAACTTTATGCTTAAAGGAGTTTTTGGATTTTAAAGGAAAAAAATTTGATAATCTTGTTTTATATAAAAAAGAAATTCTTTCTGAATTTAGAAATTTTTTATACTGCAACGGATTTCCTGAAATTATCAATGAAAATGAAGAGGTTAGAAGGAAATACATCAAGGAAAATGTTATTGAAAAAATAATCTATAGGGATATTCCCCAGATTGTGCCAATTGAAAATCCTGAAATTCTTTCGCAAATGTTTGATATAATCGCAAAAGAGCCAGGACAAATGATCCAAATGGACAAAATCGCAAAAGAGCTGGGTATTTCCAGGCAAACTGCATCAAATTATCTGGATTATCTTGAAAAATCTTTTTTAATAAGGAAATTGTATAATTTTTCAAGAAATGCAAGAAAAACCCAGACAAGATTAAAAAAATATTACCCTGTTATTCTCTTTCCAGAAGAAATTGAGAACAGGGAAATTTTCGGAAGTGTTTTTGAGACTTTTGCTGTAAATGAGCTTAATGCAGAATTTTTTTGGAGAGACACTTACAAAAATGAAGTAGACATTA
>CAZVOT010000141.1:0-2281 GCA_964628775.1 Candidatus Woesearchaeota archaeon | reverse complement strand
GGGGGTAAAACCACATTAATTTTAAAATAGTTTAAAAAATTTTATGAACAAAAAATTCATTGTTTTTATAATTCTCATTTTACTCCTTATCGCTGGAGGAATTTTTTGCTGGTGGCAAGAAAGAAAAGAAACACCAAAGGGAAAGTTGGAAAGCCAACTACAAGAGTTAGAAAAACAAAAACAGGAAGCAGAAAAACAATTAAAAGAGGTTGAGGAAATAGGGTCAGAAGAGCTTGCAGAAAAGTTGATAGAAGCAATGACGCCTTTGCCCCTTCATACAACTGAAGATCAAGAGTTGGAAGGCGTTACTATAATCAAGCAAGGCGATAAAAAAATTATCAAAAACGAAGCTCAAGGATATTCAATAGAAGTGCCAGCAAATTTAATTTTAACAAGATCTCGCGACAGCGCCCACATTGAGTTTCATGATCCTGAAACAATGTGTTATACGCCGCAGTGTTATCCTGTAATTGGAATTTATGCACTGGAAAACACGCAAAAAATATCGTTAAAAGAATTTGTTCAACAAAGAGTTTCCCCATCTGAAATCATAACGCAACTCACTATTAATGGGACAGAATCTTATAAGGTGGAACTGAAGCCAGAAGATAGTCCAAGAGGGATTGGCGATATTGCTTATTATTTAGCCAAAGAAGATAAAATTTATTTAATCAGCACTGGATTCGAAGAAATTGCCAAGACCTTTAAATTTGAGTGATCCACCACAGCTTTGACCCGTAGTTTCAAGTGCTTAAAAGTCTATAAATCTCATTGTTTTCTATCATTTTCTTTTTTTAATGGTGAATACTGCAGATTTAAGCCTGCATATTCGTCCTTAATCGAGAGAGAAAGAGGAGATGCAAAAGAAAAAGAAAAACAATAAAAAGATTGTTATATCTCTTATCATCTTTTTGTTCTTTTTGGCAATCTCTGTTTTAGGGACAGAAATACCTTGGCCTAAAATTTTCTCATTAACAGAACAGGTTTGGCAAGCAACCAAAATCCAGAAACCTACTTTAATATTAGGAATACTAGAAAATGAAAGTAGCTATACCTCCAATCTTGGCAGTAATGAGGGGTCAAAAGAAAAAGACATTCAAAGGTGTGTCGACATGTGTGACTGGTGCAAGAAGAACAGTAAATCTTGCGTTGCCTGTTATGATATTACTAAACGAAAAAATTGGTGTACTTCGCAACACGATACTCTTGAAAAAATCTGCCAAGAAGCTAAAGGTCTAAATAAGACAGCATTAGAAGTTCCAATTGCTCGAGATTATGGAATGGGCCCTGCTCAATTTCAGCCAACAACTTGGATAAAGTATCCTGTGTTAAAAAACAAAAACCCATGGGATTTAGAAGATGCTATTTTTGCAATAGGATACAAATTGATTGATGACAAAGTGAACACAGACGAGATAGGGGCAATTCGCAAATATAATGGCCAAAGCGGCTATGCAGAAGATGTTATCAATCTTTCTAAATATTGGGATTCTATCATTAAGGATGCTGTAATCCTCTACAATTGTAAATCTTCAAATGATTACATCTGTGCTTTTAAATATTTACAGCAGATTTCGGAAGAATGCGACAGTAGCATCTGCATAAAAGATAAAATATCAAAATTACAACAAAAACAAATTCAAGAACTTCAAATAAAAATAGAGGAACTTAATAAACAAATAGAAGAATTAGAAAACGAATTAACAGAAATAGAAAAATCAGAGCAAACTTTCGAAAAACCTGTTGCTTCGAAAGTTTCTTTTTGGCAAAAAATAAAAGATGCAACAAACGAGACCTTCGCCTCAATTAGCAGTACTATAACTGAAAATTTTAGTAAGCTCAAAGAAAACCTTGTTCAATTAAATCCTTTCAAAAAAGAGATTCCAATTGGAAGATATGAAAACATTGATGATGAAAAAGATTTTGTAGAACTCAAGGAAAATAGAACTTTTTATTCCGAGCAAGCTTTCAATTTTGCCATAAAAGGATATGGAATGAAATATGAAACAGGATTTACTTTAGCTAGTTCTGGAAAGTATGTAATTCAAGGTAGCAAAATAATATTCAAAATAAAAAGACTAATATCTGGTGGCTATGAAATGGAGATTCCCGGCATTTTTTCAACCAAATGTGCATTAGTTGAAAACGGATTTGATTGTGAAGACGGAACCCAATACAGAAAAATTAAGAAAAAAGAAACTAAAGAAACATCCGACCTTCATAAAGAAGCCGGCCCAGCGGCATTAGTTCCAAAACCACCTGAAGAAGAAAAACCAAAAGA